>CAZIWW010000007.1:0-22057 GCA_964543275.1 uncultured Bdellovibrionales bacterium
AATTGATTATCTGGTCTGG
The DNA here is from genome assembly GCA_964543275.1 of uncultured Bdellovibrionales bacterium. Lineage (GTDB taxonomy): Bacteria > Patescibacteriota > Minisyncoccia > Moranbacterales > UBA11712 > CAZIWW01. Next base: position 20 of record CAZIWW010000007.1, read on the forward strand.
TATAATACAAAAAGAAGAGTACACTATACTTTTCCAGAACAAACCCTCGCCTCCGCAGTTTACGCTATTATCGCGAGAGAATAACTTTAATTTGCCTCAAGAGCGCAATCTAGGGCGGGCTTATGCAAAGTTTTGTATTTTTTGAAAAATGTTGTAGAATAAACATATGTCAAGCTGGCAGGATTACAATATGATTATCATCCCAGTAGCAGTGGGAGTAATTACCCAGACAACCAAGTTTGTTATTTTCTCTATTAAGCACGGTTTGCAATGGCGTTATTTTTTCTCTCACGGGCATATGCCCAGTTTCCATACCGCCTTTGTCGTTTCAACCGTCACAGCTATCGGTTACTACCAAGGGACAACTTCCGGCATTTTTGCCCTAGCGGTCATTTTCGCTTTTGTAATTATTGACGACGCGCTCCGTTTAAGAATGTACACCGGAGATCACGGAAGATATCTCAACATGCTTATCCAGCAACTTCCTATAGACAAGAAAAAATTCCCTCGACTCAAAGAGCGAGTTGGTCACCGGTTAAGCGAAGTCGTCGTGGGCGGATTTATCGGCTTTTTTCTTTCTCTAATTCTAATAAAACTTCTCGAATTACTTTAGGGTCGTTCCATGGAATTCTTTTGTTGCCCACCGCCATCGTTTCCTCCACTCCCTTGCCTGTCACTACTACAATATCTCCGGGCTTTGCCAACCGCAGAGCCTTTTTTATAGCATCCCTTCTGTCCAAAATTCTCCAGCAATTCTCGCCCTCAACTTTTGTATCTGGTATCTTGTATTTGGTATTTGGTATATCGCTCTGAATTTGGGATTTGGGATTTGGGATTTGTTTTGACATTGAGATTTTGACATTGGGATTTTCCCCAACTATTCCCGCAAACACCTCATCAATTATCCTCATTGGATCTTCATTATATGGATCTTCATTGGTTACAATACAGTAATCCGCGTATCGCGCTACGACTTCCCCCATAATCGGCCGCTTGCCCCGATCCCGTTCTCCGCAAGCTCCAAACACCGCGATTACGGAAGCGGTCCGTCCGCTTTCCCCTCCGGCCGCGCGGTCGGACCGCTTTGCCATCTCCTCAATCAACTTATACAATTTTTCCAGCGAATCCGGCGTTACCGCATAATCCACAATTATTTTTATTCCTCTGTTGTTTTCAATTCCCTCCAATCTGCCCGGCATGCCTTTTATTTCCCCCAAAGCTTGAGATATTTTTTCTAAAGAAATATTCTGCGAAAGCCCCACGCAAGTCGCCGCCAGCGCGTTCTCGACATTAAACCGGCCGGGTAAATTGAGAAAGAAGTTTGTATTTCGTATTTTGTATTTTGTATGACTAACATTAAACTCCATTTCCCTCGCGATGACAGTTTTGAGCTTTGCGCTGTGGTTTTGCGCTTTGAGCTTCGCGCTTTGAGTCTCTAACAAATAACCGTATTTCTCCTTTGTCTTATGCTTTAAAAACTCTTCTGGCTTCTCCATCTCCAAATTCACCACGCTTACCCCTTCTTTATTTTTCGAAACCCTTTCAAACAGCCTCTCTTTAACTTTCCTATACTCTTCCATCGTCTTATGATAATCCAAATGCTCTCTCGTCACATTAGTAATCACCGCTACCACAAAGTCCACTCCCCAAGTCCGATTCTGATCTAAGGAGTGGGAGGAAACTTCCAGAATCGCGTATTCGCATCCGGCTTTAACCGCCTCTCGTAAAAATTTTTGCAACTTAAAACTTGACAGAGTCGTAAATTTAGTGTCATTCACCCATTCTTTGCCGCCCAGCTTAAAACTAATGGTTGAAACCGCCGCTACCCTAAAGCCGGCTTCTTCCAAAACTTTAACTATCATTTGAACCGTGGTCGTCTTGCCGTTCGTTCCCGTAACTCCAATTACTTTCAGCTCCTTCGACGGAAAACCGCACCAAAAATTCGCCAGGACGGCTTGGAAGAGATGGTAAATATTTTTAATTGATTGCGGAATTAACTGCTTCATAAGACTTTCTTAATCTTCTGTAAAAATCGATACAACTTATACTTTAAAGGGCTTAAGATTATATCGTAACTTCCCGGAAACACAATTGTCTTTGTATCCGGCGCGAAGCCAACCTTAAACCTCGTTATCCCTTCCCAGCCATCCTTGATTCTTGATTCTTGATTCTTGATTCTTATCTTAACTCCGCCCAAATCGTATCTTGCGCAACCCGCTTTTTTCGCATCAATCATCGCCTGCCACTGCAAAAGATACGGCGCCATTACATTGCGATGGATATTGTCCGAAGCGCCGTGAAGATAAGTAACCGTGTCGCCGAAGAAAGAAACCAAATTAGCTGAAATTATTTTCCCCTCGTACTCGGCGACGTACAATTTTAGAACGTTGCTGGGAATAATCTCCAGCATTTTTCGGTAATATCCCTTTGGATGCGGAGTTACCTTGTCGCGCTTTGCTGTAATTCCCGCCAATCTTATAAATTCATCTATACAATCCACGTTTCGAATTTCGAGCTTCGAATTTCGAGACGCTGAAAAAACATTAACTCCTTTTTTCCGCGCCAGTCGAATGTTGTAGCGTGTCTTGGGCTTCATCCGCATTAACATTTCTTCTTCGCTCCCGCTTAAATCAACCATTAAAATTTCTCTCGCTTGCACATCCGCGGAGGATTTTACAATTTTAAACTCGCTAGGAACATTTTCCTTGACTAAATTTAAAACTTCTTCACTTGCCGGTTCAATCCGAATCCAGCCGATGTTGTTCTCCCTAGCCAACTCAACTAATCTTCTCAAAAAATTTTGAGTTTTGTGATTTGGAATTTGGAATTTGGAATTTGGAATTTTTACAACCGGTCCCCGCGGCACATAAAAATACCTGCCAACAATTGGAAGTTTATGTACTATCATATTAGCAAATATGGTAGTATCGCCATCCTGATCTTTTTCTTCAAGAGTAAAAGTTTTCCTTCCCCAGTTCTCCTGAAACTTCCTCCAATGCTCCGACTGCAAAAAACCTCCGTCGGGAGAATTTGATTGAATAAAATTTTGTATTTTACAGACCAAATCATTATTGTCATTCCGACCGAGCGTAGCGAGTGGGGAAATCTTCACAAGCAATTATCCAATCCAGATCCTTCGACTTCGCTCGGGATGACTTCGTCATTTCCCAAGATTCTTTAGCGCCGCTCGCACCTTCTCCGAAACATCTTCCACGTCTTCCGGCACTGATTTCAACGCTTCGCGGGCCTGCGTCGCAGAGTAACCCAAAGAAACCAAAGCCTCAATGGCTTCCGAATCCGAAGCGGCAACAGCCTCCTCGCCCTTGGAAAGTTTCTCTACTCTGTTTCTAAGCTCAACTATTACTCTCTCGGCCGTCTTTTTGCCAACTCCCGAAACGCGAGTTAAGATCGACGAATCGCCGCTTGCCACCGCCGCACGAATGGTTTTTGGCTCGGCGATGGAAAGAATTCCCAGCCCAGCCTTGGGCCCGATTCCGGAGATGGAAATCAAAAGTTCAAACATTTCCAATTCTTCTACGGTTAAAAATCCGTAAAGATCCAAAGCGTCCTCGCGGATATAAGTATGAATAAATAATTCAATTTTCTCCCGCCCGGCAATTTTACCCAAAGTAAAGCTGGTTATAAAAACTTTATAGCCAACCCCGGCTACATCTACCACAACATAGTTACCCCGCAGAAACTCAATTTGACCCTTAAGTTTAGCAATCATTGGAATGCGAATGCATTCAAACGTTAAAACGAATGAATTCAAATAAATCTATTCGCATACATTCGCTTCAACATTCGCGACTATTAGCATTTTAACATTCTAACAGCTTATTTACAAAAAACCAGCATTATGATAGAAATAGTAAGGTAAATACCTTTAACTTTTAACTTTCAGCTGCAATTTTCAACTTTTCACTTTGAACTTTGCGCTTGAGCGAAGCAAACGTGCCTATAAAAAAGTCAGCTAAAAAATATATGCGCTCATCCGCCAAAAGACGAGCGCAAAACACCAAGGTTAAAAAAACCTTCCGAGAGGCTATTAAGAAAACTCGCGAGTTTGTAAAAGCTGAAAAATTCGAGGAGGCTAAGAAGTCTTTAAAATTCGCTATTAAGGCTCTGGACAAAGCCGCCCAGAAAAAAGTCATCAAAAAAAACACCGCCGCGCGCAAAAAGTCACGACTGGTTAAGATGGTCAACAAGACTGTAAAATAATTTTGACCCCATATTGCCAATCTGGCAAACTGTAACTACGAATCAAGTAAACAAGGTAATAAAGAAGAAGTTTTACCTATCTTGACCCGCTACGGAGTTAAGAAAGCAGCTTTTTTGGCTCTTTGTCCCGAGCGCAAATTGGCAAAGCAAGCGACATCGATATCTTGGTTGAAATTAAGAAAAACTTAAGTCTTCCCAATTTCATAGGTCTTAAGGTCGAGCTTGAAGAAGCTCTTGGGAAAATAGAAAAAATAAAAGAAGGTATCAATTAACAGAAAAATGTGTTAATCGTAAAGAAAAAAACCAAGTTTCCAAAATAGAAGCTCGGTTTTTTATTCCAAAAAAAACACACCCATTAAAGCTTCATTCGATAAACATTCGTCTCTCGCAACTCAAACCCCAGTTTTTTATAAAGCTTGTTGGCCGCCACTCTTTTAGGGCTGCTGGTAAGTTCAAGAAAATCGACTTTGCGCTCTTTGGCTCTTTTAATTAAGTGGTTCATAATTTTCTTTCCCAGTCCTTGGCCTTGAAAATCAGGATGGACCACCACATCTTCTACATAAGCCGCGTTCTTTCCAAGAGTTCTAATATAGTAAAGACTAGCCATACCGATAATTTTACCGTCTACTTCCACAATAAAAATCTCCAAGAGCGGTGAGGCGACAAGATCTCGAAGAATGCTGATGTCCACAGGTCTGACATTAGATGAAAGAACAGCCAAGAGCTTGTTTATGGAATTAACAAGCTTTTTTGTTAATTTTACTTTTCCGCCCAATTGATAGACTTTAATTTCTTTCATTATTAATTTAACGTAACTTACACTTTTGCCTTTATTTTTACATTACTACACAAATATTGCGATAGCAATATTTATGTAGTAAATTTTTCCTTGACTTCTCTTCTTCCCCGAGTCTATTCATGCTAAACAGGCGCTTCCAGACGGGAAGGAAAACTAAAAAGGGAAATTTTTAAGTCCCTCTATGCTTAATAAACGCGCAGGTTGTGTCCGCGTTAAGTCAAATTAAACCTTAGCTATAAACTCGTCCAGCGCTAATTCCATGTCAACCTTGCCCGTTTTAACCCTAAAATCAATCTCCGAAAGTCTCTTAAAGAGGCTCTTCAGTCTTTCTAGCGAGAAATTCCTGGCCTGCTCACAACTTTTTTTAATTACATAGGGATGAATGCGCAACCTACCGGCAATTTCATTTTGGGGAACATTTTTCTCGACCAGCGGCTTTATTTTCAAAAGATTTCTGAATTGATAAAAATACATCGAGAGAAGGTATAAAGCATTATCTCCCGAATCCAGATGGCCGTGAAGAAGCCGCAAGGCTTCCTTTTTATTGCGCAAGGCTAAAGCGTCAATAGCCCTAAATATATCGGTGTTAATTTTAGCTCTAACCAAAAGCTCAACGCTTTTCTCATCCACCTCTCCCTTCCCGTTAAAAGCAATTAGTTTTTCTATTTCTCTATCCATTAAAAAAAGATCGCTGCCAACATAAGCTGCCAGTTTTTCCGCCGCCGCGGGGTTTATGCTCACTTGGCCTCCGCTCTTCAGCTGAAATTCCTTTCTTATCCAGCTGGAAAGATGCGAGCCCTGCAGAAACTTAAATTCCTGATGCTTAGAAATCTTAAGCAGTAGTTTGTATAATTTGCTTTTTTTCTCAAAACTGCCGCCTTCCCAGAAAACCAAAGTGGTATTTTTAGAAACCGGTTTATTTTTTAAATAAGAAAAAAGGTAACTGCTGCCTTTTTTGCTTGCTAGTAAATTTTTAACCACAGCCAATCGCTTTGACGAAAAAAGATTATCAGAGGAAATACTAAGAACGATTTCATTAATATCTTCTTCGTGCTCCAAAAAATCGAAAATTTTCAGCCCAAAACCTCCCTTGTTTTTTTCAAGAAATTTACTTTTGATCTCGTTAAGTTTTCTCCGCGAGCGGAATTGATCCTCGCCGAATAAAAATACAACCACGATTAAACAATACAACCAATTTCTATAAATTTCTACTTAATTTCTGATAATTTCAAATTGAAATAAAGTTGAAACTTGCTTTGCGAAATTTATGGAAATTAAGTCGTCTTATTGCGCCGACCTCCACTTAAGAGCTTGCCCGGGCTCCAACACCTCTATCCAAAGCTGGCCGGGAACAAATTTAATTTCTTCTCCGTTTTCATCGTACATATAGAGTTTGCTTTCCCATTTTGATTTGTCTTTCTTCCAGCGCCCTTTGTATTCCCGACCGTTAAAGTAATAATAGGCGTCTCCCTCGTCCACCGAATCGAATTGAGGATCGCCGATTTGAACATTGTTATACTGACCTTCAATCTGCTCCGAGGAAGCGATCAAAACCGCGATGTTTTTTGGAGCTATCCTTTTTCCGTTATTAGCGTCCTTATCCTCCACCTTATTCCAAAGGCGAAGATAGGAGTTGCTGGCTCTGTCATATTCATAATTGACAGCGTAAGGACCGGCAAAGCCAACTCGCAAGTTTCCGCCCGAAGGTCGTTCTTCAAGCGGCGCCTCTTCTTGATGGGGATAGCCGGCAAATTTGTTTTCCATGCGATACCCCTGTTCCCCGGCACATTCCAGCGCTCTGCTGAATTTAATAAATCCATTATCCGGCGCCGGGATGCCAGCTTTTCGAAAACCGCATTGCGGCGCTTTGTGGCCAAAACTGCCGTTGAGATCAAGGTTGTCGGTTGTCATCTTGTTAAGAACGTCCCCAGCGAAATGCGATCCCCCCCAATGGGTGAATATGGCATCCCAGCCGCGAGCCAAGGCAATAAAATCATGCCGGGAAGAACGAATCGAGCCCACTTCTTCTGGATCGTTGCAGACAAAAACTCCCATAAGCCGAGTAATGCTGGCCGTGATCACTGGCATTTCCACCACTAGATCGGCGCTTGAAAGGCCGCTGACCGGGCGCACGCTTGTGTCAGAAGCGACCATTACGGCGATCGGTCTCCGATTCCAATTAGCGCAAGCAATTCCCGAAAAGGGACTAACCTCCCCCTCATTAACCGAGCCCATTTCCACTTCTCCCTTAAGCGAACTGGAGTCAAGCGGTTCTCTTTTTTTCTTTTTAAACCAGCCGATAGAAACTACAAGCGCTAAAGCCAAAACAACCGCAACCGAAGCAATGATTATTTTGTGTTTTTTCTCCATAAGTTTTTTCTACGAATTAATATTATGCTTGACATTTTAAGCGACAAAAAGCGCTTCTTTGCTTAATTATTTCTTTTTAATTATTGTACCACACTTTTTACATTTCTGCCTACTATGCAGATAGACTTTCAAAGAAAAAATTCGCTCTATCAACTCCAGCTCGCTCCTAATCCGCAAGTTTTATTTTAATAATAGTCCATATCCCAATTAATCCGTCCAGAAAACGAATCTTTTTGCCTTCTTTAAATTTGCGGGGATAATAATTAATCGGCGCTTCTTTAATTAACAATCCCTTTTTAAGGATCTTAGCCGTCACTTCAGCTTCAAATTCAAAGCCGGAGCTTGAAAGATTCAGTTCTTTTATTAAAGAAGAGCGAAAAAGCTTGTAGCAAGTATAAATATCCGTCAACCTAGCCTTAAAAAGTAAATTTATCAGTCCAGTTAAAAACCAGACGCCTAAAACACAATGAAAATATCCGCTCCTTTTAGGATTGATATTGCGCGAACCGTACACGGCCATAACTTTTGGATTGTCAAGCTCTATTAAAAGACTTGGCCAATCTGACGGGCTGTATTCCAGATCGGCGTCCTGAATAACAACCGCGTCGCCAGTTGCGACTTTAAGTCCAGCCTGAATCGCCGCCCCCTTCCCGCGATTAACGCTATGCTTCAATAATTTTATCTGGCCAGCAAACGGTTTAATTTTTTCCGGAGTTTGATCGGTTGAACCGTCATCGACAACAATAATTTCTTTCTCCCATTTATCTAAATCTTGATCCTGCGCTCTCATAATTACTTCAGCAACCGTCTTCTCCTCATTAAAAACCGGGATAATAATAGAAAGTTTCATTGTTTCTGCTTCAAATGTTCTCTAGAAATTTCATATTTTTCTATTAGCGATTGGTTTAAATCATTCTTTTTTAGAAAAATAACAACGTAGTCATCCCAAAAAACTGGGGCCCATTTAGGATCCTTAAGCCGCTCTGCTAAAAAATTTCTTCCCCAGGGAGTAATATCGCGGCGGTAAAAAAATATAGCGTTGAAATTATACAGTTTACTCTTCTCTTCCCAAATCGAATTCTCATTCTGCATAGGCTTGTAAATTTCCTCAAAAAAAGAAGCGGGATAGGCTTCCGGCCGATTGTCAACGAAAACCTTGTTGCTGGGATAAAGATGGAAAATTAAATAACCGCCGATGTCGTAGTTATTAAAAATCGGACCACTGATTTTTTCTTCTTTAAAAAACTCAGCCGATGCATTATTCCCCGGCGTCAACCCAATACCCCGATTATCCAAGCGCTGGAACAAAAACTGACAATTACTGTAGATGGCGAAAACAGAAACAAGTAAATATAAAACAGTGAGGCCGCTTTCTTTTGCCGGAGAAGTATTTCCCGCCTTCAGCGAAAAGATGTCTTTAACATTACAGGCTAAAATCGGCAAAGCAAAAAACCCAAACAGAGTAAAATTTCTAATGGCCAGACATGCCATAACACCAAAGGCTATCCCTAGACAAAAATTAACCACTGAAAAATTTCTCCGCTTCGCCGCCAACGCTAGAACGAAACTTAAAACAAGCAAAACCACAGCTATTTTTATTAAGAGAAAGTTGGAACTAACCAGTCCGTAATTCTCCACAAACCAAACGGATTTGTTTTCAATCAGCGGATAGCCGTAATTTTTAAAAATCGAAAAGGGACAAGCGGCGCCTTTCAATCCAGCTGGATTCAAAAGAGAAGCTAAAAGAGCTAGGATAAAAATCGAAGTTATCTCTTTTACTTCTTTAACCCTGACTTTAAAATCGCTGTCTGTAAGCCGCGAAAAAACAATCTCCACAACTTTGGAAAACAGAAACACGCCAATCAGAAACAATCCCAGAAAAAAATAAATATGGATGTTAACCCATAAAACCATAAGCGCCGGCAAAACAAAAAGCCAGCGCCAATTTATCAAACCTGTTTTCCAATTCCAAAGCATCCAAAAAAAGACAGCCGCGAAAAAATAGCTGAAAATTTCCGGCCTTACTTCCGCCCGGTGAGCCATTAGCGGAATCAAAAATGCAGAAAGCAGAGCCGCCGTCGCAAAATCGGATTTTTTTACAGCCAAGCGAAAAAAAATGGAAAATACAATAAGGCTCAAAGCGATGTAGAATAATGAGAGCCCAATAAAGCCAGCCAATTTCCAGACAAGATAAAATATTATCCCGCTTCCCCAATGGTGATTGATAACCGGATAGTCAGGATGGGTGTAGGAATAGGAATTAGTGTAGAGCGGAGAATTGCTCCCGCTAAACTTATTGTCCGATGTTAAAAACAATTCTCCATTCTTTATGTGCCGTCCCAAATCCGCCGTAGTCAGATCAATCTTTTTGGCCATAAAAAAACCGAACCAGGAAAGAAGTAAAATAAATATCGCCGCCTTGAAATAAAAAAATTTATCTTTCTCCATAATCCGCAAAACCAAAATACACTCAAAATCAAAACACACTTTTGTTTACAGTATACTAGAATACTGTAAACTATTCCTCTTTAGTTTCTAGAAGATTAGCCAATAAGAAGTGCAAAGGGTATTTCTTTTTTATCCATTTCGCCGAATAGGGAACTTCTCCAAGCTTAGAAGATTTGGTTATTTTTTTAGTCTTTTTTTTGTACTCCATAATTGTCTTTCTATATCCGCCAAAGCCATTATTCAGCCATCTCTCAACTTGATTAATGGTAGAGAAGCCGATTCTTAACTTTGCTCTTATTTCCTCATACTTATATCCCTCAAGAAGCATCTTAGCCGCTTGAATCCTGCGAGAAATCATCACCACTTCGCTAAGCGTTAGAAGATCCTTGAAAAAATTTTTGACTTCCTCCCGATTTTTCAAAAGCGCCACCATTGAATAAAATTCTCCCAAGTACTTTTTCTTCTCGAAGTCTGATAATTCGTGATATTTAACTTTTCCAGACATAATTTAGAAAGATTAATGGTTACCTAGCGCTAATATCCCCGTTTACAGTATACTGGAATACTGTAAACTGGACAAGCCGCTGTTTTGTAAAATTAATTTGCTTGCCCCTTTCAACTAAATTTCTCCCCAGTTATCCCCAATCTTCACATCAACAACTAGCGGGACCGAAAGTTTATAAACATTTTCCATCGCGTTCTTAATCTTGCGGGAGAATCTTTCAGCGTCTTTCTCTGAAACTTCAAATAGGAGTTCGTCGTGAATTTGAAGAACCATCTTGGCGTCTTTAAATTCTGACAAAGCTTTATCAGCTTCTATCATAGCCAGCTTGATAATATCCGCCGCCAAGCCCTGAATAGGCATATTAACCGCCATGCGCTCGGCTTGAGCGCGAAGCTGGACGTTGGAAGAATTTATTTCGGGAAGATAACGACGTCGGCCGAGCTCCGTCTCGACATAGCCCAGTTCTCTAGCTTGCTCCTTTACCCTTCCAAGGTATTGAGACACTTGCGGATAGTTTTCAAAATATTTCCTTATAAATTCCTGGGCTTCCTCCCGACCAACTCCCGCACTTTGAGCAAACCCAAAAGTGCTCATCCCGTAAATAATCCCGAAGTTGAGAGCTTTAGCCGCGCTTCTCATCCTGTCAGTCACTTTTTCCAACGGCACCTTATTAACCCGCGCCGCCGTAGCCAAATGAATATCCTCGCCATTAATAAATGTGGTAATCATTTTCACATCGCCGCTTAAGTGAGCCGCAATGCGAAGCTCTATTTGAGAATAATCAGCGCTCACTAACCTATATCCGCCTTCAGCTTCAAAGGCCATGCGAATAATCTGTCCCAGATCGGTCCTAATTGGAATATTCTGCAGGTTGGGATCCGAAGAAGAAAGTCTTCCCGTAGCCGTCACCGCTTGATTAAAAGTAGTGTGAAGGCGATCATTTTTGTCTGTCAAATTTGGCAATGTGTCTAGGTAAGTTGTCTTAAGTTTAAACAACTCCCGGTACTCCTCGATTTTTTCAATTACAGGATGCGCCGCGCGAATTTTCTGCAGTTCCGACGAAGCGGTGGAATAACCCGTCTTGCCTTTTTTAATGTCCCGTGTGGAAATTTTAAGTTTCTCAAAAAGAATTTCCCGCAATTGTTGGGAGGAATTAACATTAAACTCTTCTCCCGCCAGCCTATGAATTTCTTTCTCCAGTGTTTTCACTCGTCTTTCCAGCTTTTTAGAGATTCCCTCTAGAACAATTTTATTAATCCGAACGCCTGCTCTTTCCATCTCGCCCAATATCTTCACCAGCGGCATTTCAATTTTATGAAAGACATCCTTTAGAGTTGACGACCCATATTTGGAGAACTGTTCTCGACTAATCTGTTCTAATTTGTCCTCCAAAATCTCCGACAAAGCAAAATTGTAAGCGGCTCGCCGGCACAATTTTTTTATTTCCTTCTCCTCATCTCGAAAAGCAAGAATTGCCTGTCCCGAATTATCTTTTTCCCTCGGCAGCAAAACATTCAAGTGCTCTAAAACTAAATCCTCTTGATTAATCTTCGTTCCGGGATCCAGAAGATAAGCCGCCAGCATCACATCAAAAGACAAGCCGTTCAATTCCGCTCCCCGTCTCTGCCAAATTCTGTATTCCATCTTTAAATCATAGCCGATTTTTTTAACGCTTCCATCTTCCAGAACTTTTTTTATTTCTTCAGGTACGGAAGAATCATCAAAAGCAATATAGAAAGCTTCACTAGAGCCAAGACCCGCGGCTATTCCTCTGATTCGACCGTCAATCCAGCCGTCAGTTACCAAAGAAACTTTTTTACTATCGCGTATTCTCCTAAAAACTTTGGGAGCTTCCCCGCTAGACACTTTTTTCCAGCCAACTTCGATTTTTTCTTTCAGTTTTTTGCCAGGCTCCTCTGCCAAAACTTGGCTTTTTGAGAATTTTTCGTACCCGGGAAGACGACGCAATAAACTAAAAAATTCAAGCTGGCGCAAAAGATTGATTGCTTTTACCCGATCGAAGTCATTCCAGCGGCATTTCTCCAAATCAAAATCAACCGGCGCGTCGGTTACCAATCGCGCCAGTTTTTTACTAAAGAAAGCTTGTATTTTGCCCTTTTCCAGTTTCTTGCGAACGCCTTCCTTAACATCCGATAGATTTTTATAAACCCCCTCTATGTTTTTGTACTTTTTTAAAAGCTCAATGGCCGTTTTCTCACCCACCCCCTTAACACCCGGCAGGTTATCCGACGGATCGCCTCGCAATCCTTTATAATCAATCATCTGCTTGGGAGCAAGCTCATAGCGCTTCTTAACCGCTTCTTCGTCATAAAGAACCGAGTCGCTCATCCCCCGCCGCAAAGCAAAAACTTTAGTCTGGTTATCCACCAGCTGGAGCGCGTCCAGATCGCCGGTTACAATAATCACTTCCGTGTCCGGATGGAGATTTTTAACCTGTCTGGAAAAAGTGGCAATCAGATCGTCAGCCTCAAAACCCTTTTTTTCAACAACGGGGATATTAAAAACCTTAACTACTTCTTTAACTTTGGGGATTTGCTTGTAAAGATCGTCCGGAGCTTTCACCCGGGTAGCTTTGTAACCTTTAAATTCTTTATGCCGGAAAGTCGGCTCTTTTAAATCAAAAGCGGCCGCAATATAGTCAGCCTCGAATCTATTCATCACATTTAAAAGCACCGAGGTAAAACCGTAAACCGCGTTTACCAATTCTCCTTTCTTTGTCGTCAGCGGCGGCAGAGCGTGATATGCCCGATGGATAAGAGCGTTGGCGTCGATTAACAATAATTTTTTCTTTTTTGTCATAAAGTCCCTAGATAAAGTCAAAGTTCAAATGTCAAAAGTCAAATCTACAACTTAAAAGTAAAAGCTTTTCAGTTTTCAGCTGTGGTTTTGACATTTGAGTTTTGAGTTTTGAGTTTTATCTCTCTTTTATTACTCCCTAGATGTTTGAACTCTATCCAAATAGCCTCCCTAGGGATTGCCCTCCGAATTTTCTCCGCCCACTCTACAATCACAATATTATTTTTATTAGAAACCATTTCCTCCCAACCGAGGCCGAGAATATCTTTCGCGCCAACTCGATAAGCGTCAATATGGTAAATGTCGCGCACTTTGTCTCTTTCATTTTGGGTTTTGAATTTTGAACTTTGGATTTTATTTGAAATTTGAAGTTTGAAATTTGAAATTTCTCCGCTATAACGTTTAATCACAACAAAGGTAGGACTAGTGTACGGTCCCACCGCCCCCAAGCCCGCCAGCAACCCTTGCGCAAAAGTCGTCTTCCCGCTTCCTAACTCACCGGTAAGGCAAATAATCTCCCCGCCCCGAAGTTCTTTGGCTAACATTTCTCCCAATTTCCTAGTTTGTTTGGCATCCTCCGCGATAAAACTTTCTCGCATACTTATTTATAATCAAGCGCTATGACACGCTCTAAGTTTCCAATTTCCAGTTTCAAATTTATATTCTCATTTTCTCACAAAAGCCGTTTTTAGCAAAGAAAAAACAGAACCAGCCTGGCCAGCTCGAATAAACCACAAAGCCTATAATCTTCATTATTCATTATTCATTTCATACCTACCCGCTCAAAAAGAAAAAAGCTGGATTAGCTTCCCAGCTTTTAATTATGTAAAACGTCTAACTCGCACTCAACGCAACCTTTGAGACTTGTGGCGACCCCACGCGGACGCTCCGCCGCTACCGCCTAATGACTGCCTCTCCGCTTCGCTGATCGCGCTTAACGTATCATAGAAATCCCTCTTAGCCTTCTCTCTCTCTTCCAAGGTCTTTGCTCTTTCTAATTGCCTCGCAAACCTCTCGGCGGCCTCGGCCCGCTGTCTGTCAAATGTATTTCCAACATCATATCGCCGCCTGTGTCCTGTTCTCGCCTGTTCCTGTCTCCAGCGACGTTCTTCGTCCAGTCTTCTTTGTCTAGCTCTGTATTCTTCCTGTTCTCGCCTTCTTCTCCATTCTTCATCCCGTTCTCTTTCGCGCCTCTCGTATCTTCCAGAAAATATTTCGTAGAGCTTCTCTCCTATTCCTTCGCCAAAGCGCTCAAGCGCTCTCCGCCCACCTTCGCCTATTCCCCTCCCAATGTCCCTTGAAATTTCACGACCAAATTCACCAGCCTCTGCTTTTTGAGGCGCCATCCCCATAACTCCACCGAGAAAAGTAAGTGTCATAAAAACCGCGGTTACCTTTTCAGCCTTGTTCTCAACCCCTCTAACTTTTCCCGCAAACGCACCAAATCGCTCTTTAACGTCATTCCAGGCTTTCCTTAAAAAATCAGCTTGTCTATCAGCTTGCTCGTTGATAATCATTTCAGCCTCCTGCATTTCTCCCGACGGAATAGCATCGGGTCTTTGTTCTTGACCTTCTGCGCCACCGTCGTCAGCTCTAAGTCTTTCGATATTTTTATTTTTAGCCATCTTTTAGTGTTTAACTTGCGGATTTTAATATATTCGCCAGCTTATCTCCCTCCTCCTTATAAATCCCATCCAAAAGACTTTGCGCCTTTGCTTTGTTGGTTTTCATTAAAGCAAAAGCTTCCCTTTTCCTCTTATAAGTATCATTAAACCAGCCTATTTCATTTGGATATTCAGTAAATACCTCTAAAAACCCTTCAATAAAACCATCCGGAGACGCGTCGACAAGCATCTCCCATTCTCTCTTATCGCCGTCCGTTAAATTGCTGTTTTGTATTAACTTTATCAGCTTTTGTCTTTTGTCCATTGATTTAAGTGTAGACTAAACCCAACCAGCCTGTCAAATTTAGTCAGGCGCGTCTATCCACAACCTCTCCACAGCAAATCCACAGAATTTAAAAAATGGTTCAAATTGACACCGTCCAAGCCGTTTGATATTCTAGAAAACTAAACCTCTTTCACATAGCACACAATATGGAACAGCTCTCGGTTATCCAACTTGCTATGTGTTCCATATCACGTGTTCTATAAACAATGCCTCTCTCCGCTCAAGAACAAATAAAAAATCAGATTGAGAATTCAGAAAATATTCTTATTCTTACAGGTGAAAAACCGACTGGAGATTCTCTGGCTTCCAGCTGGGGCCTATTTCACTTACTTAAAAGCTTGGGGAAAAATCCGACCGTGCTCTCTTCTGATGCGAAAGACAGTTTTAGCTTCCTAAAACAGCCTGAAAAAATAGAAAAAGAGATTCGCGGAGCCAGAGATTTTATAATTTCCTTTAATACAGCTCGCAATAAAATAATCAACGTCAAAACAGAAAACAAAGACGAGGTTTTTGAAATTATTGTTACTCCAGAAAAAGAAACCATAGATCCACGCGACTTTTCTTTTATCCCGGCCAAGTTTAAATATGATCTCGTTGTTGTTTTAGGCTGTTCGGACTTAGAAAAATTGGGCGGACTCAAAGAAAAAAACGCCGATCTATTCTTTGAAGTTCCCATTATAAACATCGACAGTTCCAGCGACAATGAAAATTTCGGTCAGATCAACCTAGTGGAAATAAAAACCTCTTCCCTGGCAGAAACTCTCTCCGGCCTATCAAAAACATTCTGGGAAAAGCACCTTGGAAAAGATGCCGCCCAGTGTTTTTTAGCCGGGATCATTTCCGCCACCGCCAACTTTCAAAACAACCGAACAACGCCTAAAACTTTCACTACCGCCTCTTGGTTAATTGAAAAAGGCGCCGACCAGCAGGAAATTATCCGCCACATTTTCAAAACCCAATCATTTCCGTTTATCAAGCTTTGGGGGCGAGTGATGGCTAGACTTAATTGGGATGAAAAATTGAAGCTGGCTTGGTCATTAGTTTCTCTGGAAGATTTCATTCAAAGCCGCTCCAATCACCAAGATCTCCCGCTCATTCTTGATAGAATAAAAGACAATTTCTCCAAGGGGAAAATCTTTGTTACTCTCTACAGCGAAACTCTTAAAAAAAATATCGCTCTAATCAAAACCGCCGACTACGATCTGCTTAAGAATATTCAAAAAGCCTGTAACGGGGAAATTAAAGGCAATTGCCTGGAAATAATCTATGAGGGCAAAAATATTCTGGAAGCAGAGAAAGAGTTGATGGAGAAACTGCGAAGCATAAACACTTAGCGCTTAGAACTGTTTTCGCCATCTACTTAAAGCTGTCATCTTAAGAACAGCTTTTTTATTTGTCATTTCGCCTCAAATGAAATAAAATAGTACTATGCTAATCCGCGAATAAACGCCAATCAACTAATTGCGAATGATGCGAATACAAAACACTAGCAATTCGCTGATTGGCATCTATTCGTTGATTAGCATCATAATTATGCCGAAAACAAAAACCACATCCCCCAGCTACCACCAGAAAGAAGTTCAGCGGGTGCTGGCTAAAATGAAGCACGAATCCGAAGAACAGCAGGCGGCTAACCTAGCCGGCGTTTTGGGTTTGCCTTATGTCGATCTTAATATTTTTCCTATCGACCCGGAAACTCTCCGCACCATCCCTAAAGAAAACGCCGAAAAATTTAAGATCGTCTGCGTCCAGCGAGCTGGAAAAAATGTCAGCCTGGCCACGCCGGACCCAGCGCGGAACGACCTAAAAGACTTCCTGTCCCAACTTGAAAAAGAAGAGGGATTCAAAATCAAGCTTCACATTTGCTCCAAGTCGGGATTGGAAAAAACTATTGAAAAATACAAGCGCCTGTCTCTAGTTGAAAGCCTGGACGAGCTTCGTTTAACTCTTTCCGGAAAAGATCTGGAAGAATTTGAGAAAAACATAAAAGACATCGTTGACCTTCACAAAAGAATTACCGAGCTTCCCACCACCGAAGTCATAAACATAATAATAGCCGGAGCAATTAAAATGGAAGCCAGCGACATTCATTTCGAGCCCCAGCGGGACAACATTCGCCTGCGCTATCGGTTAGACGGGATTCTCCAAAACATCGCCGAACTGCCGACTCCGATTTATCACTATCTTCTTTCCCGAATTAAAATAATGTCGGGAATGAAAATAAATATACGAGACATTGCCCAGGACGGCCATTTCTCCATAAGACTGGAAAAAAACGAAATTGACGTACGGGTATCCATTCTCCCCGGAAACTTCGGAGAAACTATTGTAATGCGTCTTCTCGACCAATCAGCCGTGGCCCTCAAGTTCGACGACCTAGGCCTCAAGGGTCTGGCTTACGACAAAATGAGAGAGGGAATAAAAAAGCCGAACGGAATGATTTTAACCACCGGCCCCACCGGATCGGGGAAAACAACCACGCTTTACGCCATTATAAATCAACTAAACACGCCCGAGGTAAAAATTATCACCGTGGAGGATCCAGTTGAATACAAAATTAAGGGAATTTCACAAACCCAGGTTTCCAAAAACCACGATTATACTTTTGCCAACGCTTTGCGAGCTATTGTTCGCCAGGACCCAGACATAATTTTAGTGGGAGAAGTCCGAGACGACGAAACAGCCAACATTGCTATTCACGCTTCGCTCACTGGTCATTTGGTTCTCTCAACCCTCCACACCAACAGCGCCGTTGAGAGCATCCCCCGCCTTGTTGATATGGGCATCAAGCCGTCTTTAATTCCCGCGGCCGTCAACGTTCTCATCGCCCAGCGTCTAGTCCGCCGCCTTTGCCCCCATTGTAAAGAAAAATATATCCCAGCCAAAGAAACCATAGAAAGTATTAAAAAAATACTGGCCATAATCTCGCCTAAAGCCAAACTCCCCATTCCAAAAGATATTAAGAGTTTCTACCGAGCTAAGGGTTGCCCCAAATGTCATGGATTGGGATATAAAGGAAGAATCGGAATCTTTGAAATTCTCACCATTAACGAGGAAATAGAGCAAAAAATCACAGAGATGGCGCCAGAAAAAGAAATTTTATCCGCCGCGCTGGAAGACGGAATGATAACTATGCTCCAAGACGGCATTCTAAAAGCTCTACGGGGAGTAACATCTCTTGAAGAAGTCCAGCGAGTTACCGGAAAAGGAAGGTTTCTAGAAGAGCTTTACGAAAAAATCATTACCCAGCTTTTATTGAGATCTATTAACATCACTTCCGAGGACAGTCAGGAAATCGAAAGAGCGGAAAAAGATTTCTCTTACTTGGAAAAAATTATCAGCGCTTCCACGGGGAACAAGTCCCTTCGGTATATCTTGGGAGGAGGTTTATTAATGGAAGCCGGAGACATTCACATCGAGCCGGAGGAGAATGCCGTCAAGATTCGCTACCGCTTAGACGGCGTGCTTCAAGACGTCGCCCAAATTCCAATGACCGATTATCCACAGCTGTTAGGAAATCTAAAAATCCTTAGCGGTTTTAAGACTGGCAGTCAGGAAGGAGTACGCGACAGCCGCTTCGGCATAAAACTGGAAAAGGGCGCTCTTACGAAAGTAAAAGATCGAGAAATAGATGTCAGAATTTCCATTATTCTGGGAGGATACGGAGAAACGGTAGTGATGCGGCTGCTCAACCAATCCGCTCAAGCCATTAAAATAGAAGAGTTGGGCATTCGAAAACAAAATATAGACAAACTTCTCAACCAAATTAAAAAGCCCAACGGAGTCATTTTAAACACCGGCCCGACCGGATCGGGGAAAACAACCACGTTATACTCCCTATTAACTATTCTAAATAAACCAGGAGTAAAAATTATTACCGTCGAGGATCCTATTGAATACCGACTCAAAGGAATTCTCCAAACTCAAGTCGACGCCAAAAAAGATTATACTTACCCCAAGGCTCTCCGAGCGCTCCTTCGCCAAAATCCCGATATATTAATGATTGGAGAAATTAGAGATGATGAAACCGCCCAAATCGCGATCCAATCCTCGCTCACCGGCCACCTAGTTCTGTCCACCCTGCACACCAACAACGCAGCCGGTTCTGTCCATCGACTCATAAATATGGGCGTTAATCCAACCGACATTGCCTCCTCGACCAACGCTTTTATGGCTCAGAGATTAGTTCGCCTTCTCTGTCCCTATTGCAAAAAAGAGA
This sequence comes from uncultured Bdellovibrionales bacterium, assembly GCA_964543275.1. Lineage (GTDB taxonomy): Bacteria > Patescibacteriota > Minisyncoccia > Moranbacterales > UBA11712 > CAZIWW01. The sequence continues at coordinate 19,349 of CAZIWW010000007.1, forward strand.
TTCCAGTAGATTCCCAAACAAAGTCCCGGTTGGTGGAGGTATTAAAATCAATTTCTCCCAAAACCGGCGTCGAAATTCCAAAAGCCAACGAAATTAAACATATTTACAAAGCCCAAGGCTGTGAAAAGTGCAACCGAATCGGCTACAAGGGACAAACTACTGTTAGCGAAGTTCTGGAAATTACTAAAGAAATGGAGCAACTAATAACCCAACAGCCGACCACTTCGGAAGTGGAAAATTTAGCCATTGAGCAGGGAATGCTGACTATGGCTCAAGATGGAATTTTGAAAGTGATCGAGGGAATAACGACGCTAGAAGAGGTAGAAAGAGTAACGAAGGAGTGACGTTCTTTACGAATTACGAATCAGTTACGAATATACGAATAAGTCAACTAGAAATTCTGTCTTAAATTAAGGCTTCGTTACGAAAACCTTATTCGTACATTCGTATAGATTCGTAATTCGTAGAGAAATACAAAAACCCGCTAATCTGCAGGCAAAATCCCGCAACTAGGGAATCGCGGGGTGGGAACAGTGCCGAGGAACAGGAAAGCCGAAACTGTCCTGCCCGTGTCTGGGCTGAAAAGTTCCCTGGTGAGGAGCTAAATTTACGGACTCCCCCTATTGCCTACAGGTTAACGGGTTTTTTCCGCCATAGCTTTAGCGAAGGCGGATTAATTTGACCTTGTAGCCTAGCATAGAGTAAGTTTTTTGTCAATAGCAGACTGTTATGCTAATCTACTAATAAATGCCAATCTGCAAATTGCAAATGCGAGGGTCAGTCAACTTTTAATCCATACTCGCACCATTAGCAATTCGTTAATTAGCGTTTATTCGCGGATTAGCATCATGTATTATGATTACTTCCTCCCAAACTCAAAACGAAGATACTAAATTAGACATCACTCTGCGGCCGCAAGATTTCAGAGAATATGTCGGTCAGGAAAAAATTAAAAGGAATCTAAAGATACTCATTGAAGCCGCCAAAAAAAGAAGCGAGCCAATCGAGCACGTTCTTCTTTACGGACCAGCCGGATTGGGAAAAACAACTCTGGCTCACATTATCGCCAATGAAACCCAATCCAATATTCGCGCAACCTCCGGACCAGCCATTGAAAAGGTGGGCGATCTAGGCTCAATTCTTACTAACTTAAACGACGGAGATATTCTTTTTATTGATGAAATTCACCGCCTCAACAAGCTTATTGAGGAAGTTCTCTACCCGGCTATGGAGGACTTTAAACTGGATATTGTTATCGGCAAGGGACCCTCGGCCAAAACGCTTCAGCTGGATCTGCCCCGCTTTACTCTGATCGGCGCCACCACTCGATTAGGCGCTATCTCGTCTCCACTCCGCAATCGCTTCGGTGTCATCCATCGCCTTGATTTTTACAAGAACGAGGAAATTGAAAAAATTATACACCGCTCATCCCAAATTTTATCCGCGCCAATTGACAGCGCCGGGGCTAAAATGGTTTCTTGCTGCAGCCGCCGCACTCCAAGAGTCGCCAACCGGCTTCTTAAACGAGTGCGCGACTTCACTCAAGTGGAAAACAAAGACATAATAACAAAGGAATTGTCTCAAAAAGCTTTAAAAATGCTGGAAATAGACAAATTGGGATTGGAGCCTACCGATCGACAAATTCTTCAAACTATTATCAAGAAATTCAGCGGCGGCCCAGTGGGCATCCAAACTTTAGCCGCAGCCACCTCCGAAGAAGTTGAAACTATTGAGGATGTTTACGAGCCCTATTTGATTCAAATCGGTTTCATCGCCCGCACCCCACGCGGCCGGGTAGCCACCGAACTGGCCCACAAGCATTTGGGTATTCCTTACGACAAAGAGAGGCAAGACAAACTTTTTTAGTTATCCCAAAGCTGAATTATAAAAGCCTCTTATTCTCGCATAAGAAAGAGATGGTTAGAAAGAGTTATGGGAAGAAGAAACCCAAGCACAAAAAGGAATGGTAAAGATAATCATCGCTAAGCTTGTTCTAATCCTAGCTGTAATCGCAGGATTTTTTAATGTAGCGCTAGTCTCTGCTAACGCCGATGATAGCAACTTTATAATTACCGAAATTATGCATAATCCTATAAAAAATTGCGACGGGGAAAAGTCAAAGTGGATTGAGTTACGCGCACTTTCTGATATTTCCATAAAAATAGAATCAGACAAAGTCGAGGACGAAAACTACAAATACATAATCAAAGGCTTTTTTACTTGCGACAAATGGAATAAGGATAATAATAAATGTGCTAACGGATACTCACATTATTTATATTCAAAGAAAAAAATCTTTAGAATACAGAAGGGTGATTATCTTATAATAGCAAGTAACCCAAAATCACTTGAAAATACTTATAAGAATATTGATCTACCCTTGATACTGAAGTCCTCAATAAAATTGCCCACAGATAGAGATTCAAAAGAGATGTTTATAGCCATTAGCGGAGATGGCAAAAAAACATGGAAAAATAAAATCACTTTTTCTGATTTTTTCAATAAGAAAACTACTGGCTATTCCCTGGAGAAAATAACTTTTTCGGAAAATGATGACAAATCCAATTGGCAAGAAAGTTATATTTATGGTGGAACTCCCGGCAAAAAATCTTCAACTAAGAAGATTTTCCCAACCGGAATTTTTATAAACGAACTACTTCCTAATCCAGAGGGGAAAGACAAAGAAGGAGAATTCATCGAACTTTACAA
>CAZIWW010000007.1:22157-23678 GCA_964543275.1 uncultured Bdellovibrionales bacterium
TTACTCTTCACAACAGCGGAGGAGAAAAAATAATTTTAAAAAACCCAAACGGCGTTCCGGTAAGTGAAGCTTCGTATGCAGGCAACGCTAAGAGCGGTCTGGCCTATGCATTCGACTTTAACAATGAAGAATTCCAATGGACAACCACTCCCACTCCCGAAAAAGAAAATATTATTACCGCGCCGAAAAAGAAAAGCCGAAAGAAAAAGAGCAAAGGCGATTCAGGCGAGAACGATCTTTCTTCAGCCGAAAAAGTTTACCTTAACGAAATCCTGCCCAATCCCAAAGGAGATGAAAAAACCGGAGAGTATATTGAAATAGTAAATCTTGAAAACAAGCCCGTAGATTTGTACAAATGGAAGCTGAAGGACGCCTCAAAATACGGGAAGTATATTTTCAAAGAACATTTCATTCTAGGCCCCGGGGATTATTTTGCAATCCACCGCCGGAGATTTAAATTCGCCCTTAATAATTCCAAAGGAGAAACTGTCTATCTCTACAATCCGCGCGGCAAATTGACTTCCAGCGTAACCTACGACAAAGCTATAGAAAATGTTTCCTATAACTTCAACGGCAGCCTATGGCGCTGGAGCAAATTTCTTACCCCGGGTGGAAAAAATAAGTTCGACGAACCGCCAAAAGTTAAGATAAGCATCCCCAAGCGGGCCTATAAAAATACCTATACTAAATTCCGCGTCAGGGCTAAAGATAAAGAAACTAAAAAACTTAGATATGTTTGGGACTTCGGCGACGGCCGCAAAAGTTATCTTAAGAAAACCTCGCATAAGTACACTAAGACCGGGAGGTACACTATAAAATTAACCGTGCGCGACGAAAGCCAATCAGTGGAAAAAGTCTTTCGCCTCCAAGTTAAAAAGCATCCCCGCCCTGATTTGGAAATCGTAAGCCTCACTCCCAACCCAAAAGGGAAAGACACAGAACTGGAAACGATGAAAATCAAAAACAATTCCAGCAAGAGAGTTAATCTTAAAGGTTATAAAATCGCTACCGGATCAAAAAAATTATACAATCATCCTATTCGCGAAAACCTTTACATTAAACCGGGAAAAACTAAAACTATCGACCGCCAGGATTCCAAGTTTACTTTGAATAATAAAAAGTGTGAAATCCAGCTTCTTTATCCCGATCAAAAAATCGCCGACAAAGTGAAATATGAAAAGGACAAAATCGTTGATGACGAAGTTTATAAAAAAATAGACGGCCAATGGCAATGGATCTCGCCGCCGGAGAAAAACAATCAAGAAAATAAAAAAGACGAAAATAAACAAAATACCGAGTCGCAGTCTCAAGAAGGTAAAATTAAAGGAGCCGCAATCGATTCGGAAAATATGTTTTTAAGCGCCAGAGTTTACACATTAAAACGAGCTGACATCTTCCTTCAGAAATTAAAAAAGCTCGACAAATATCACGGTAAGATGAGCCTTGTCCGGCAGATTCAAAACCCGTATTTAGATAGTTTATTTCTCCCGCCTTAAAGGTTGCTAAAGGAAACCACCGAAG
>CAZIWW010000007.1:23778-28847 GCA_964543275.1 uncultured Bdellovibrionales bacterium
GGTTAACTCGGAATCACTTAGAAGTTTCCTCATGCGAGGATTAATAAGAAAAATGAAAAACATCAATGAATAATTCCAATAAATTAGCATCTCCCGCTCATGGTTCTGAATTTAGAGTTCTGGGCATAGACCCCGGCACCGCCGCCACTGGCTGGGCAGTGCTTGAAGAAAGAAAAACAGAGCCAAAGCTTGTTGCTTTTGGCTGCATCAACACGAGCAAATTTAAAACTAACAGCGAACGGCTGGTTGAAATCGGCAACGACATTAAAACTCTTATAAAAAAATTCAAGCCCAAAGAAGTTGCCGTTGAGGATATTTTCTTTTTCAAGAATTTAAAAACCGCCATTACAGTCAGTCAAGCCCGAGGCGTAATTCTGTATGAACTTCGTAGAGCCAGAATTCCTATTTTCACTTATACCCCACTTCAAATCAAGCAAGCTCTCACCAGTTATGGCCGGGCCGACAAAAACCAAATTCAGCTAATGGTGAAAAATATTTTGAAACTTAAAAAAACTCCCAAGCCCGATGACGCCGCCGACGCTATCGCTATCGCTATTTGCCATTTGAATTCCAGAAAGACCTCGAAGCTTACATCCTGCGGCTCATAGCTCAAAGAGATTATAAAACTGTCAATTCCGACGACTCCTTTGGCGCAACTCTTGTTTTGCTTGGTAATTTACATGGGTATTAAATAATAAATATTTAAACATCAAACGAAAACAGCCAAACCTAATTAAATTTCGCAATTTATGATAACTATTTTTATGTTCCTGCGCGCGGGTTATACGCTTTGCGCTATACAATCTCCGTTGACAAAAGCTCTGCCAAAAGCTACGCTTAAGTTAAATTAAAGTTGTTTTTATGAATCAGATCGTCGAACTGGCGCTTTACAGCGGCATCCCATTAGATACTGTAGTTTTAGTTTTAATGCTGCCGGTGATTGTAACAGTCATCGCTTTTTTTCGTCAGGTTATTGGGATTAAGGCATTCGGCATTTACACTCCGGCTATTATTACCTTCGCCTTTTTAGCCACTCAGCAACTCCGCTATGGAATTATCATTTTTATAACAGTCATCGCGGTCGGAACGCTGGCCCGCTTTATTCTAAAACCTTTCCGCCTTCTTTACCTGCCGCGAGTAGCCATAATGATTACCACTGTCAGCATTTCTATTTTAATTCTGCTCATAATCGGCGGCTACTTCAACCGCACCGGACTAGCCAGTGTTTCAATCTTCCCTATTATCATTATGATAACCCTGGTGGAAAAATTCGTGGCCACTCAAATTGAAAAAGGCGGACGCACTGCTATTATCCTAGCTTCGGAAACTTTGTTCATTTCTGTCATTGGATACTACATTGCCAGCTGGGGAGCGCTGATTAACTTTCTTCTTAAATACCCTTGGGTTGTTCTTCTGACAATTGTTGCCAATATTTTCCTTGGGAAATGGACCGGACTTCGACTCACCGAATACTTTCGCTTTAGGCAAATAATGAATCGCGATGCTTAAGTTTTTTAAAAAAAGCCGCAAAATCCTGGGAATGAACGCCCGCAATCTTGAATTTATCCGTCCCTGCAATCTTCGCCGAGCCAAGCGATTGGCGGACAACAAGCTGCTTAGCAAAAGAGTTTTAGAAAAAGCTGATCTGCCCGTCCCCAAGCTCATCGCTCAAGTTAAAACCAGCGAAGAGCTGGATAACTTTGACTGGTCGCTCTTGCCAAAGAGTTTTGTTTTAAAACCCAATCTTGGTTTCGGCGGTGAGGGAATTTTGGTCGTCTATGGAAAAAAGAAGAACCATGAAAATATTTGGATTAAAGCTGACGGATCATTAGTCACGGTAGAAGATATAAGAACCCACATTCAAAATATTTTGGATGGGAGCTTTTCTCTTTCCGGCATCCCGGACGTCGCTTTTTTTGAAGAACGGCTTAAGCTGCTCAAGCTTTTCAAGCCTTACGCTTACAGAGGCATTCCCGATATTAGAATTATCGTTCACAATAAGATCCCAGTAATGGCAATGCTGCGCATCCCTACTCGAGAGTCGAATGGAAAAGCCAATCTCCAGCAAGGCGCCATTGGAGCCGGAATCGACTTGGCTAACGGCGTTACCACCACGGCCGTTCTTGGCAAAAATAAAATTATTGAGTATGTGCCCCAAACCCGTTTGCTTATTTCAGGAATAAAAATCCCCAGCTGGAAAGACATTTTGAGAATGGCCGTGCGAGCTCAAGAAATTTCAGGTTTGGGTTTTTTAGGAGCCGACATCGCCGTTGAACCCGACCGCGGTCCAGTTTTCTTGGAGCTCAACGCCCGACCGGGGCTTTCTATCCAAATCGCCAATATGGACGGACTCTTGGGCCGCCTGCGCCGTGTGGAAGGACTTAAAATCAAAACCATCGAAAAAGGAGTTTCTGTCGGCATGAATCTCTTCGGCGGAGAAATCGAAGAAGAAATCGAAGACATTTCCGGAAAAAGAATTATCGGCTTAAAAGAAAAAGTTAAGCTTATAGGAAAAGACGGAAGAGAAATAGAAACTGAAGCAAAAATCGACAGCGGCGCCGACCTTTCTTCCATAGACAAAGCTCTGGCTGAATCTTTAGGGTTTTCTGCGACAATAAAAAATTTCGAAGAGCTTAACATTAATTATGAAAAAATTAAACACCTTGGAAAACAAAAGCGGGATGACTTTTTTAAAAGCAAAAACATACCCGATCTGGCTGATACAGCTATTATCCGCTCTTCCCATGGCGTAACTTATAGACCTATGATCAAAATAACAATAGACGTTGATGATATTAAAATTCCCGCGAAGGTATCGGTAATAGACCGATCCCACTTAAGAAATCCTGTTATAATCGGACATCGTGACCTGGGAAAATTTCTCATAGATCCCAGTAAAATAATTAAGCACTAATAATAAGAAAGTATGAAAAAAGTTGTCGTTATTTATAAAAGTGACGATTGGGACAAGAAAATCCCGCTGGAAACCGCCATCCCAACCCGTGAATCTTTTGAGGACTGGCACGAACGCGGATTAAAAAGCGGCATAGCGATGTACCGAGCCAGTATCCAATGGTACGATCTGCCTAAAGGCGTTTTTAAAAAAGCCTGGGCGTACCGGAACAGAAAATGGATAAAAGTCAAAAAGCCGATCAGTCCGGATTTAGTTTTTGACAAAATAGCCGGAAAATATGGTTTTGAGCTTTTCGCGCTAAAACAAGAAATTGGCAAAAAAGTTAAAATTTTCAACTCTCCACTCTTTCGAACCTTATTGGATAGCAAGCTATCTCAATACCTTATCTTTAAGGAGTTTATGCCTAACTCATTTTTAGCTTATTCAAAAAAGGAATTGAAATCCATTATAAAGAAAATAAAATCTTCCAAGGTCGTTATTAAGCCGCTGTACGGTTCAGGGGGATTCGGCATCCAGATAAAAAGAAAAAGTAAAATAAATTATAGACTCATAAGTTATCCGGTTTTAGTTCAGGAATTCGTCTCAGCGAAAAAGGGAGTGCCGGGCTTTACTAAAAAAAGCGCTTTGGCCGATCTTCGCTTAGTGTTTATGAATCATAAATTAATCTATGCCCTTTCCCGCATTGCTAAAAAGGGATCGCTTTTCACTAATTTTCACCAAGGCGCAAAGGCTGTCCTAGTCCCGCGAAAATATATCCCGGCTACCGCCTTGCGCACCGCCCGAAAGATAACCGACAGGATAAAAATATTTCCGGAGGCGAATTATTCAATTGATTTTCTTTTTACAGATTTGGGAGAACCGGTTTTGGTGGAAATCAACACCACTCCCGGATTTGATCTTTTGAGAATTGTCGGAGACGAAAAAACAAAAGAAAAAAATTTCAAAGAGTTCATTAAAGTAATCCCTTAGATTTTATGAAAAAACCGGGCAAAAAAATACGCGTTGCCATGGTCGCCCCGCCCTTTGGAGCAATAGGCGGGCCGGAAATCGTCGTTCAGAATTTATCCTACGCTCTTTCTAAAAAAAACGTTCGCGTAACTCTATTCGCGCCCGCCGATTGGAAAATAAAGTCAAAAAAAATAAGGCACGTCCCGACCCTCCTCCAGAGCCTTTGGAATATGGCGGATTTTAAAAATCAAACCCCGCGAGTAAGAAGAAACTTAATAATCTCAAGTCAAATCCAAGTTCTGTTTGACAGTAAACGTTTTGATCTTATACATCTTCATTCTTCAACATACGCTTTTTTAGTCGGTAAATTTTCCAAAGCGCCCTGTTTGCTTTCTTTCCATAACAAAATTACACTTCCGGAATATAGGCAAATTCGAGAAGCTGGAATTATTCCCGTCTCTTTATCAAAATGGCAAAAAGGAAGCTTAAAGACGGCAGCAACGATTTGGAATGGAGTTCCTGTCAAAGAAAAATCCTATTCGCTAAGAAGAGGAGCTTATTTAATAACCGTTGGCAGACTTGCCGATCAAAAAGGAATCGACACTTCCATTCAAATAGCTAGAAAAGCAAAGAAAAAACTGCTGATTTTTGGAAGAATTGGAAATTCCGAAAAGAGACAATCATATTATCAGAAAAAGATAAAGCCTTATTTAGACAAGGAGAAAATTATTTACATGGGCGAAGTTTCAAACGAAGAAATCTACTCATATCTAAAGGAGGCGGAGGCGCTGCTGTTTCCCATTAGAAGACCGGAGGTATGCCCTATGATTATTGCCGAATCTCTCACCTGCGGAACACCTATTATTGGAACAAAAATTAATCCGCTGACCGAACTCTTAGAAAAGGATAAAAACATCTGCTTTTTATCGAATAATATAAAAGAGCTCGTCGCGGCGGCAAAAAATACGAACGCGTTTAACAGAAAAGCCTGCCGGGAATATGCCGAAAAAAATTTCAGCAGCGACGTTATGGCGGACAAATACATACGCCTATACAATAAGATAGTAAAAGGGTGAAAAAATTATGCCGAGGCTTGCTATTCTCTTTTGGTTTTACAAAAAACCGTTCGTGTGCAGAAATCACCTTCTCATTCTGAAAAAATATAATCCCGACTTAAAAATATACGGGTTATACGGGGGCGACTTAA
>CAZIWW010000008.1:0-19545 GCA_964543275.1 uncultured Bdellovibrionales bacterium
GGAGCTGTTGACACATTTTCCTGCTTGTGTATAATTGCTAGCGTAGTCAATTAAATAACATTTTCCGCAGAAATTAGGCTTCGCTGGCTGGCGGGTAAGTCCTAGTGAGGAAGTTTCAGACAGTTAATTTTTTTGCTGTCTATAACAGCCATAAATCTGCGGGAAAGCAGGTTTTTTTATGATTATGCTAATCCGCGAATAAATGCAAACCTACTAATTGCGAACTTGCTAACGCGTGAATCTATTATTCGCAATTCGCTGATTAGCATAGCATCTCAATATGCTTACTAGAAAGCAAAAAGAAGAATTAGTTAAAGATTTAGTCGTTAAAATTAGAGACAGCAAAGCGATTGTTTTTTCGGACTATACAGGCACGACAGTTTCTGATATGAAAAAGCTGCGTGACAAGCTGCGTGAGTCTGGAGCGAGCTATAAGGTGGCTAAGAAAAAGTTATTAGAGTTGGCTTTCCGCGAAGCTGGGATTAAAGTTGACGTCAAAAATATGCAGGGGCAGATTGGCATGGCTATCGGGCGGGAAGACGAAGTTTCGGCGGCGAAAATTTTGAGCAGGTTCTCCAAGGAAAATAAAAATTTTAAAATTCTGCAGGGAATTCTGGAAAATAAGGTTATTTCAGATAAGGAAGTTATGGCGCTGGCGGCTCTGCCAAGCAAGAAAGAGTTGCTGGCTAAATTAGTCGGGTCGTTTAACGCGCCGGTGAGCGGATTTGTAAATATTTTGGCTGGAAATTTGAGGAATTTGGTTGGAGTTTTGAAAGCGGTCGCGGATTCTAAGTGATTATGCGATGAAAGTATAAAGTTTCTTGGATTGGCTCTTCCGCAGCGCGTACGCGCGGTATTTCTGTCAGACTAGCCTGTCCTGAATTATATCTAAAGCGGAACGCAATACACTCTGAATTTTATATTTTCGCTCCAAAATTCATAATTCGCTTGAATCACGAAATCCATTCCCTAATTATTTTTAGTGTAAGCATTAGCTTAATTCGTGTCTGAAAAAGCACTAATTAAACGAATATTAAACAAATAAAACTAAATTTTAGGAGTTTCGTAATTCAAAGTAATTCATAAATCATAATTCACAAACATATGACCGAAGAAGCAAAGAAAGAGGAAGCGGCTGCCGAAGAAAAAAAAGAAGAAAAAGCAGTCGAAGTTCCCGAAAAGTTTAAACCGTTAGTGGAACAAATCGAAAAAATGTCCGTTCTGGAACTTTCAGAACTGGTGAAAGTTTTGGAAGATAAGTTTGGGGTGAGCGCCGCGGCTCCGGCGGTGGCAATGGCTGGCGTTCCGGCGGCTGGCGGAGAGGGAGGCGAAGCGGCTGAAGAGAAATCCGAATTTGATGTTGAATTGGCGGCGGCTGGAGATTCTAAAATTAATGTCATTAAAGCCGTTCGCGAGATAACGGGCAAGGGGCTTAAAGAGTCTAAGGATCTGGTAGATGCGGCTCCGAAGGTTATCAAAGAAAAAGCGGCTAAAGAGGAGGCGGAAGAGATTAAGAAAAAATTGGAAGAAGCTGGAGCTACGGTAAATTTAAAATAAGATAACGCGCAAAACCCCGTCGCTCGGCGGGGTTTTGTTTTTCCGATTGTTGTGCTAATCTATAAGTGGATACTTGGAAACTAAACTTCCTTTTTGGAAGTTTAGTTTCTGCGGAGCTTATATGGAATTTACCAAAACAACTCTCGAAGGCGCTTATCTTGTAAAACCCCGAGTGTTTCAGGATAACCGTGGATTTTTTTTAGAGTCGTATTCAAAGAAAAGATTTGAAGAGCAGGAAATCAAAGTTGATTTTGTTCAGGATAATCATTCTATGTCGGTAAGAAAAGGCGTGTTGCGCGGATTTCATTTTCAGTTGCCGCCTTATGAGCAAGCGAAGTTTGTGCGAGTAACGCGCGGCAGGGTTTACGATGTTATTGTCGATCTTCGCAGAGAATCGTCAACTTATGGCAAATGGGAAAGCTTTGAGTTGAGCGCGGAAAATTTTTTAATGCTTTTTATACCTCGCGGGTTTGCCCACGCTTTTCTGACTCTTGAGGAAAATACGGAATTTATGTACAAAGTTGATAATTTTTACGCGCCGGAATATGATTCTGGAATTATCTGGAACGACCCGATCTTAAATGTCGATTGGCCGATAAAGAAACCGGTACTTTCTGATAAGGATAAAGCCCTGGGGACTTTTGAAGAATTTATTAAAAATAACCCCTTTAGGTTATGAGGCTACTTATTACCGGTGGCGCCGGGTTCATCGGCTCCAATTTTATCCGCTATATGCTAAACAAATATCCGGATTATAAAATTGTCAATCTGGATCTTTTGACTTACGCCGGAAATTTAGAGAACCTTGAGGATGTCGAAGGTAATCCAAATTATAAGTTCGTGAAAGGTGATATTGGCGATAAAGAGCTGGTTAATAATCTGATGAAGGGAATTGATATTGTGGTAAACTTTGCGGCTGAATCGCACGTGGACAGGTCAATTCTGGACAGCGCGGATTTTATTCACACCAATATTGTCGGCACTCACAACTTGCTTGAGGCCGCTAGAAATAATAATCTTAGAAGGTTTCATCATATTTCCACTGACGAGGTTTACGGCCATTTGGGCCCGAACGATCCGCCGTTCAGCGAAAACACGCCTTACGCTCCTCGAAGCCCTTACAGCGCTTCCAAGGCGGCTGCTGATCATCTGGTGAATGCGTATTATAATACTTATCAGCTGCCGACGACGATATCCAACTGCTCCAATAATTACGGACCATATCAGTTTCCGGAGAAGCTTCACGGGCTTTTCATTACTAATCTTTTGGAGGATAAAAAAGTTCCGATCTACGGCGACGGGATGCAAGTTCGCGATTGGCTATATGTTGAGGATCACTGCGAGGCGATTGATCTAATAATCCATAAAGGTAAAATTGGCGGGACATATTGTATTGGCGGCGATTGCGAAAAGCCGAACATCGAAGTAGCTCGAAAAATTTTGGGGCTTCTTAAGAAGAACGAAGATATGATAGAATACGTGAAAGACCGCCCGGGCCACGACCGGCGCTATGCCATGGACTTTTCTAAAATTAAAAACGAGCTGGGCTGGGAGCCGAAGACCAGCTTTGAGGATGGAATAAGAAAGACGGTCGAGTGGTATAAAAATAATCAGGATTGGTGGAAAAAAATCAAAATCTGAAGGAGATTGCCCTTTTTCTCGCTATTTTGGAAGAACCGGAAAGAGATGAGTTCTATAATAATTGAAAAGTCTTTCATAGAGAGCATTTCCCGCGTGCATATGAGATCAGACATGGAAGTCGAGGAGCTCTACTATTTGACAAGACGGTATAACGCCCAGCTTTTCAACCTGCACCCGGTTTGCGAATATCAGGCGAATGAAAACCGCAAAAAATATTTTTCCAAAATATATATTGAAAATACGTGCACGGTTCCAACTGATGAGAAATTGTTTCAATTTGCCGATCTCTGTGTAGATTTTTCCCACTGGAAAGTAGGAGGCTCTTGGGAGATAAAGAGTATTGCCGAGATATGGAAAATAAAGCTAAAAAATACAAGATAGGTTACTGCCATATTTCCGCGATTCTTGAAAATCCAGCCAATGTTTCCCCGCATTATTCCGGACGTGAGTAATACGATTGCCATTTTTTGAAAAAAATGAACGAGCTTGATTATACAAGGAGATACGCGGGATATCTGCCGGAATATATCAGTATCGAATTGGAAAATTCAATCAAGGAGCGACTTGAGGCCAAAAGATATTTAGAAAAAATTATCATTTCCTAATCCTTCTAAAGATACTATCAGTATTCTTGGTTCTTGCATTAACTATCATATAAGCTAATATGATAATATGCATAAAGTATAGTATGTATAAAGTTAGGATTGTATTATGGCTAAACGCAGAATATATGAAGTAGATCAAAGGGAAAGATATTCTATGCTGAATGATTTTTTCAAAATGGTTGCAGAGCTAAAAACTCATAAAGACGCAGCTAATTTTTTCAGAGATTTATTGACTCCAAGCGAGTCCCTAATGCTTACCAGAAGAATTGAAATAGCAAAAATGTTGCTTGAAGGATGGAATTTTGAGGAAATAAGAGAAAAATTGAAAGTCGGTTATAATACTATTAATAGTGTAAATCGCTGGCTATATTCTGGTTTCGGTGGTTATTTAAAAGAGTTAAAACGATTCAAGAGTAAAAAAGAGTTTCAAGAACAAATACCAACTAGCGAATGGGCGAAAATTAAGAAAAAATATCCTGCTCATTTTCTGATATTCAATCTCATTGATAAATTAAAGAGGTGAATCCTACTACCATATTAGCTTATATGATAGTAATAAGATGTGTGAAATTTTAAGAATACAAATATGAAAAGAGTTCTCGTCATTGGCTCTAAAGGAAATTTAGGCAAAGATTTAGTAAAAGTTTTTGAAGACGATATAAATTGGGAAGTGTTTGGTTATGACAAGGAGGATATTGACATAACTTCCGAGCAAAGTTTGCGGGAGAAAATAGACGGAATTGAACCGACGGCGGTTGTAAACGCGGCGGCTTACAACGCGGTTGACAAATGCGAGACTGATGAAGCCGAATATGAATTAGCCAAGAAGATAAATGGTTACGGGCCGGGGTATTTGGCTAAGATTTGTAAAGAAAAGGACATTTCTCTAACTCACTATGTCTCCGATTATATTTTCGATGGGAAGAAAGGAGAATACGTCGAGAACGACCAGCCTAACCCGATCAATAATTACGGCCGGTCAAAATATTTGGGCGAGCAGAAAGTTCGGGAAAATACCGACAAGTTTTATCTAGTTAGAACTTCTAAACTTTTCGGCACTCCTGGGAATTCGTCTGCGGCCAAGCCCAATTTTTTTGATATTATGATAAGACTGTCTAAGAATAACGATATTCTTAAGGTGGTTGACGATGAAAAAAGCTGTTTCACCTATACGCCAGACCTGGCGCTGGAGACAAAAAAAATGATTGACGAACAAATCTCCTTTGGAATTTACCATGTGGTCAATGAAGGGCCATGTACCTGGTATGAGGCGGTTAAAGAATTATTCAAATTGTCTGGAATTAGTGTTAAAGTTATTCCAGTTTCTTCTTCGGAGTTCCCGCGTCCGGCAAGGCGTCCGAAATCTTCGGTGCTTTTAAATACAAAACTGAAACCGTTAAGACATTACACGGAGGCGTTAAAAGAATACTTGAAAGCGGAACACCCGGAGCTGATGAATTCTGGAAAATAATTTTTGCCGTTTAATTAAATCAAAAGTTATGGATAAAAAGAAAATGAAGGGAATAGTTCTAGCTGGCGGAACGGCTACCAGACTTTTCCCGCTGACAGCTACAACCAGCAAACAGCTTTTGCCGATTTACGACCGACAGATGGTTTTTTATCCTTTGAATGTGCTTATTAAAGCCGGCATCAAGGATATCTTGGTAATTGTAGCGCCGGAACACTCGGGGCAGTTTTTAAATCTTTTGGGCTCGATTTTTAAAAATCATGGGATTAGCCTTTACTTTGAAGTTCAAAAAATCCCCAGAGGACTGGCTGACGCTTTTGTTGTAGGCGAATCTTTCATTGGCGGTGATAACGTTACTATGATTTTGGGAGACAATATTTTTGAAGATGATTTTAGTGGTGCCATAAGGAGCTTTAAATCTGGCGGGTGTATCTTCGCCAAAAAAGTTCCGGACCCTGAAAGATACGGAGTGGTTAAATTTGACGGTAACAACAAAGCTATCCAAATAGTGGAGAAACCGAAGAGGTGGATTAGCGACTATGCCATCCCGGGACTTTACATTTATGACGGCAGAGTTTCGGAGGCGGCTAAAAAAGTTAAACCTTCCAATAGGGGCGAGGTAGAAATAACTTCACTTCATAATTATTATTTAGAACTGGGAGAGCTTAAAGTTAGCACTTTCGACGGCGAGTGGCTGGACGCGGGAACTTTCGATTCACTGCTCGAAGCGGGAAATATTGTCAAAGAAAAAAAGCTTTATGAAAAATTCGATCCGCTCATAAATAAAGCTATTGAGGAATTTAACAGAGAGCTGAAAGCGATAGCGAAGAAGAGATTATTATAAAATTCTAATATCTAATATCTAATATCTAATTTCTAATTGACCTAGTTAAATCCCAAGGTCTAAATTCTAGGTTTTGGGTATTGGAAATTGATTAGGAATTAGAGCAATTAAGAATTAGATATTTTGCAACGTATTAGTTTTAAGTCTATCCGATTATGTATAAGGGGCAAAGCAAGGAAAATGTAAAGAAGGTTAGGAAAGCTATCCTTCCCGTAGCTGGTTTTGGGACGCGGCTTTTGCCGGCGACTAAAGCCCAGCCCAAAGAAATGCTGCCGGTGGTGGACAAACCGGCCATCCAGTATTTAGTTGAGGAAGCGGTGGAAGCCGGAATCGAGGAAATTATATTTGTTACTGGACGAGGCAAGCGGGCTATTGAAGATCATTTCGATTATTCTTTTGAGCTAGAGTATAATTTAGTAGAAAAAAACAAGCATCATCTTTTAAAAGAGATTAGGAAAATTTCCAACATGGCCAAGTTTTCTTATGTGCGCCAGCCTATGCCGCTGGGGGACGGCCATGCGGTAGCTTGCGCTTCTCACATTGTCGGCGACGAGCCGGTATTGATAATGTTTGGCGACTCGCTTTACTCCGCTGATGTTGCGCCGGCTAAACAGCTGATAAAAGTTTATGAGAAATATGGCGATCCTGTTGTGGGGCTTAGTCGGATCAACTGGGACGAGGTGGAAAAGTTTGGCGTGATCGAAGGTGTAGATCTTAAAAACAGGACTTATGAGATAAGGAGAATTATTGAGAAGCCTAAGAGAAAGAAAGCTCCGTCTAACTTGGCAGCGGTTGGGAAATATGTTATCACGCCGGAGGTTTTTGAAGTTTTACAGGCTATGACTAAAGGAAAGTCGGGAGAGATCAGGCTGGCTGATGCTTTTGAGATAATGCTGAAAAACAATCGTCCGCTTTACGGCTGTGAAATTAGAGGCGAATGGTTAGATACTGGAGACAAGTTTAATTTTCTCAAGGCTACTTTAGTTATGGGGCTTAAGCATCCGGAAGTAAAAGGGAAGCTTAGGAGCTATCTTAAGAAGCTAAGGTTATAGGATGTTTTCTGTCTTGAATTAGGAATTATGAATTAGGGTAACTATAAGTATCGTTCTGATTGATACGAGTTGCTTTAATTGTCTAACTAATTCCTAATCCTTAATCCTTAATTCGTAATTCCTGCATGAACATTGCCATCCACGCGGCTGATTTGGATTCGGAGAGAATCGACGGGACGCGAATTTATATCCACAATTGCCTCAAAAATTTCGGTCTTTTAAATAAGCGAGACCAATTTTTAATTTATCACAAGAAAAAAGATTTTAACGCGCAGCTTACTCCTCCGGAATTCTCTAACTATAAAGTTATAAGATTGCGATTTCTCTTTTGCTGGACTCAAACTCGTTTTGCTTGGGAGATGCGCAAGGCAAAGCCTGATGCGTTGTGGATGCCTATGCATTCTTTGCCATACTTGCGATCGAAAAAAACCAAAACGGTGGCAACGATTCACGATTTGGCTTTTAAGTTTTTCCCCGATTTTTTTCCGCGCGGCGATCTTCGTCGTCTTAATCTTTTCACTGATTACGCGATAAGGAACGCCGATCGTCTTATTGCTGTCTCAAACTCAACCAAGAATGATATTATGAAGCTGTATCCAGGCGTTGAAGAAGATAAGATTAAGGTTGTTTATCACGGATATGATAAGACTTTGTTTAATATGAGCGTTTCTCAAAAAGAAATACGCGTAACGAAGGCTAAATACGGAATATCACACGCTGGATACATAATTTATGTGGGCGCTGTCCAACCCAGGAAAAACATTGGAGTTTTGATTGACGCTTTCAATATTGTAAGAAAGAAGAAAGAGTTTGAAGATTTTGGGCTGGTTATCGCAGGCGGGCTTGGCTGGATGTATAAAGATATAATTAGAAAGATTGGCAAGGCGGAAAATGTTGTCGCGCTTGGGAACTTTAAAACAGAAGACCTCCCGGCCTTGATTTCGGGAGCGGAAGTTTTTGTTCTGCCATCGCTCTACGAAGGCTTTGGCCTTCCGGTTTTGGAAGCTATGGCTTGCGGCACGCCGGTGATAGCGGCTGATAATTCCAGCTTGCGCGAGGTAGCAGGGGATGGCGGATTATTGTTTAACGCTCGGGATTCGATGGGGCTGGCGGAGATTTTATTTAAAATTCTAAAGAGCGGTAAATTAAAAAATGAACTTCGGGCGAAAGGACTTCGGCGGGTTAAAAAATTTAGCTGGGAAAAGTGCGCCAGGGAGACGCTTGAGTGTTTGACGGAGTGGTGAGATATTTGGTCGCGTGGAAATAAGCTGCGCGCAGTGAGCTAAGTTGCGGGTTGTAAGTTTTTTTGGGGCTTGCCCATGATCTATGCTTGCGCCAGACCTACCCGCTTGAACCCCGTTCGGTACGGGCGGGTAGCCTCAAGCTCATTTCTCTGCGACCAGCGCTATGTTTCATGCATGCGAGAATGTAAAAAGCCGGAGGCTGTTTAGTCCCGGCTTTTTGTTTGAGTTTGCCAACTTCGTTTTTTAACTTGCTTTTGTGGATTCGTTTTAAGTTTTTGATTTCCTCTTCTGCCTCGTGCATACCCCAGCGACGAATGCAAACAATGTGAGGACTACTAAAATGGCCGCTATAATGTAATAGGCGTAGTGGGCAAACATATTGTCCCCTCCTTTTTTCAATAGGTTTTTGCAGGCTAAATAAATTACAAAGTAAGATTACTCCTCTCTTACAAGAATCTTTTCTAAGGCTATAAAAATGGCAATAGAAATAACAGTTACGGTGATAATCTGCCAAATTCTCATTTTATAAAGACTTAAAATCAGCATCAAAGTTACAATAAAAAGAATGATGTTGAGCAGGTTGCGCGAGATGGCTTTGAATTTTATATTCTCTTGATGCGAGAAATTTCTTCCTTGCCAAGAGACTGCCAGCCCCAAAAGCATAATGAACACTATGAGATATTTTGGGCTGAAGTGAACGCTCACGATCCCGGGAAGGATTAATTCAGGGACAGTTATGAGAAAATAGGTAATAATCGAAGCTATCAGCAAGTCTTTTGAGATTTTGTAGAAAAATTTGCTCCACATCTTGAAATTCTTGGATTGTTCCTGCTTGTTATGAAATTTGCGAAGCAGAAGCGCGAACGGATTACTTATAGACATAACGATTGACAATAGAAGTAATTATATTTTTTAGGGAGCTTTTAGCAGTCGCGATTGATTTTTCCGTCACGAGGGTTATTTTAGCGTTTTTAAAGTATATGTCTTTAATGTTGCAGTCAGATGGAATTTTCGAGCTGAATAGATAATATCCTCCTAAGGAGGACATAAGCAGTTTGCTGTCAAATCGGCAAGTAATTTTTTTGCTGGATAGATCTTTAGACGCAATATTGCAAGCGAGGCGATCTTTGGGATTTGGATCGCTTACGGCGATGGAATAATTTTTCGGCCATACCTTGTCCAATAATTCTTTGGAAACGATTCGGCGCTTGACGTTGTCGACAATAATATAGAGTTCGTGAGAGGGGAAAGCCTGAAAAATTGTGCCGTCAGGATGGTGGTGGCTCCAGATCAGGTTTTTTTTCTCGTGATTTGGGAACTGATCGATAACTGACTTGTCAACGCTTATTAGATTTTCCCAGCTGTAACCGAAGGCTTCAAAAATTTCCGGTCCCGGGAAGAGAATTTTCTTCCCGCGGCTTATTAAAAAAACCTCGTTGGTTGTTTTGAGATGGAGCAATGACCCGTTCGGGTATTTAGTGTTGTTCCCGTCGAAAATGATTTTTTTTAATTTCTTTTTGCTGTCAATGCTTTCTCCTTCAGGATAGAGAAATGCTCGGTAGGTTTTTTCGAGATGAATGTCTAAATTTTTCTCGAGGCAGTTTTTAGCCGTGCTTTTATCAAGTCTGATTTCGAGGTCGACAAAGCGATGCTCTCTAGAGGGAAAAATCCCAAATGATATTTCATTGGCGCCGTTATTTTTTTCAATTTTAAATTTGGATTTTTCAGGCTGGTTTGGATAATATTTATAAACGTCAATTGGAAACAGGATTAAATACAAACCAGTCAGCACCACCATAGCCGGGATGGTATAGATTATTATTTTAATAATTCGATATATTTTATTCAGTTTTTCTTCAGTCATAGCAGTTGCATTGTATAGCTTGAATAAAGAAACTGGCAAGGTATGGCGAAAGACATCGGATACAAGAATCGCTGTGTTAGCGATCTAGATTTTATAGAGATTGCCGAAGAATGGCAGTTTTCTCGTTCCGCTTAAACTCATCTTGCCAAGGCGGGACTCAAACAGGCCCGCATGCAACGGTATCGCATTTCGGGCAGGCATTTGTTCAAAGGTTACTATCCTTCACTGGTTTATTTATAATATTCTATGTACCATTCGACAAATTTCTTTATCCCGTCTTCTATTTTGGTCTTTGGCTTCCAGCCGAGGCGGCGTAACTTTCGGATGTCGGCTGCGGTGGAGAGAGCGTCTCCGGGCTGAAGAGGCAGTAGTTTTTGCTTGGCTTTTTTACCCAAATTTTTTTCAATCACTTCGATAAAGCGGGTCAGCTTTTCTTCTTTATCTCCGCCGATGTTTATAATTTCATATCTAAAGTTTTTGTCCAGAACCTTAAGGGTGCCGGAGACAGCATCATCAATGTAGGTGAAATTTCTGATCATCTTGCCGTAATTGTAAACTTCAATCGGCTGGCTCTTAATAATATTTCGGGTGAACTTAAACAGAGCCATATCCGGCCTGCCCCAGGGGCCATAAACGGTAAAATAGCGGAGGTTGGTTGTGTTGAGTTTGTGAATATGAGAATAAACGTGAGTTAGGAGTTCGGCAGCTTTTTTAGTGGCGGCGTAGGGCGAGATAGGATGATCCACGCTGTCGCTTTCAGAAAACGGCAGTTTTTTGTTGTTGCCGTAAACGGATGAAGAGGAAGCGGAAACAAAGTTTTTAATTTTATATTTCGCGCTTAACTCCAGCAGGTTTAGCGTTCCTCTGACATTTACATCCTGATAAAGCAGAGGATCGCGCAAGGAATAGCGAACGCCGACCATAGCCGCCAAGTGAACAACTTTGTCCGGCCTTTCCTTTTTAAATATTTTTTCCAGCGTCTTGTAATCGCGAATGTCATTCTTGTACAGCTTAAATTTGTAGCCCTTGAGGAATTTTTTAATCCTGTCCCTTTTGAGCCGCGGATCGTAGTATTGGTTAAAATTATCAACAACAACGACTTCGTCGCCCCTGTCCATTAATTTTTTAGCTATATGGGATCCAATAAACCCCGCCCCGCCGGTTACTAAAACTTTCATAGCCCAGTTGTTAATATTTATCGTAAGTAAATCATATAACATCTGGAATTATTTTTCCATTTCTCGCAAGTTGAATTTTTACTTAGTTTAAGATAGAATTATAATCGTTGCTGCAAGAGCATATTCTCTTTTTATTGTTTTTATGGTCAAGGAACGTAGAAATTACTGGGAGTTGGTCTGGGTTTTAGCTCGGACTGATTTTAAGTTGCGCTATCATGGATCGATTCTAGGATATATCTGGGCTTTGCTCAAGCCCTTGCTAATGTTTTTAATTTTGAATTTTGTCTTTTCCTCTATATTTAATTTTCGCAACACCGGCACGGAGTATTATTCTCTGCAATTGCTTGTTTCCATTATGCTTTTTAATTTCTTCAGCGAGGGCACTTTTGCCGGGCTTAATTCACTGCTTAGCAAATCCTCTTTGGTGACTAAAATTTATGTTCCCCGCTGGGCTATTATTTTTGCGGCGACGTTAAATTCAGCCCTTATCTTTTTAATGAATTTGATTATTGTCGCGGTTTTTTTTGTTTGGTACCAGTTTTGGCCGGGGTTGGCGGGTGTGGCTATGTTTATTTTTTACATTTTTCTTACTTATCTTGTTATTCTAGCCTTTTCTTTCATCGCCGCGCCGCTTTATGTTAAGTTCCGCGACATTTCGCAGATTTGGGAAGTGGCGATCTCGGCTATGTTCTACGCTTCGCCCATTGTTTACCCGCTTTCCATTTTGCCGGCCAAGTATCATTCTATAATTCTCGCTAGCCCGATTGCGTATATTATTCATTTTACCAAAATGGCTCTGACCCAAAACCACTACGCTCCGTTTTGGCAACTGGCAATTTTCACCAGCCTGGTGACAGCTTTGTTTTTGATTAGCATTTTGGTTTACAAAAAACTGGAGCCCAAGGTGGCGGAGAATATTTAGAGGAATTAAAGCGATTATGACCAACAATATCGCTGTAAAAGTCAATAACCTTTCCAAAACTTTCGTCATTCCCCACGAGAAAATCTCGACTCTGCGGGGAGCTTTTGTGAATATTCTGAAATCAAAAACTTACGAACGGTTCAAGGCGCTGGATAGTGTTTCTTTTGAAGTGGAAAGAGGAGAGTTTTTTGGGATTACGGGAAGAAACGGCTCCGGGAAATCAACTCTGCTTAAGATTTTGGCGGGGATTTACCAGCCGGACGGCGGCGAAGTAAAAATAAGCGGGGAAATTTCTCCATTTCTGGAGTTGGGGATCGGCTTTAATCTGGAGCTTTCCGGCCGCGACAATATTTATCTCAATGCTGCTGTCTTGGGATTGAGCCGCAGACAAATTGACGGAACATTTAAAGAGATAGTGGCTTTTTCCGAACTGGAAAGATTTATTGATCAGAAAGTTAAAAATTATTCCTCTGGAATGCAGGTGCGTTTGGCTTTTTCGGTTGCCATTCACGCCAATCGCGATATTTTACTTATGGATGAAATTTTAGCGGTGGGGGACGCTAATTTTCAGAAGAAATGCTATCAATATTTCCAAGAAATAAAAGGCAGAAAAACAGTATTGTTTGTTTCTCACGATATGGAAAATATGAAGAAATTCTGTGGGCGGACTTTGATTTTGGATGAGGGTAGAGTTTTTGCTCTCGAGAATACCAATACGGCGCTGGCTAAGTATGGATCGTTGTTGCGAAAGCATCAGATATGAAGTTAGTAGGTTAAGATTTTGCCTCGAACGCGTTCGAGATAAAACATTGGAAATATGAAAAAAATCAAGCATCTTCTTAAAATGACTGTTAAGGTTTATAGAGAGCGGGGGTTGGCTTCGTTGATCCAGCGCATTTTCTCTTATGTGAAGGAGTTTGCGCGGGCTTTGTTTATTAGGTCTGGAGATGCGCTGTATATTTCAGGTTGCCCCGGCGGATCCAGGTTCTATCGTTGCCGCAATCAGGGGGAAGAGCTGGAACTTTATGGCATTAAAGCGCGAGCGGTTTCCCAAGACAACTTAAATTTAAACATGTTGATTAAAAAGTTTGAAGTATTTATTTTTCAGAGAGTGATTTACAACAAACACATAGAAAGCGTTATCAATTTTATCAAAAAGGAAGGCAAAACCATTATTTTTGAAACCGATGATCTGGTTTTTGACCCTCGTTTTATTTCCCATATGCACTATTTCAATTTTTTTGGCGAAGAGGAAAAAGGATGGTATCGAAACGGCATCGGCAGAGAGATTTTGGAAGATCCTTATGTCAGGGACTGCATTGTTTCCACTCATTATTTAGCCGATCGCCTTCGTGAAAAGTATCCGCGGAAGAATATTTTTATCTCAACCAATAAGCTTGGCAATGATCAGGTTCGCTGGGCTCGGGAGGCGTTAGCCAACAAGGATAAAATAAAACCAAAGGACGGCAAGGTTCGCATTGGCTATTTCTCCGGGTCCCGAAGTCATGACAGCGATTTCGAGACGATTTCCAAAGTTCTTTTGAGGATTCTGCGGGAGAATAAAAACGTTGTTCTAATGACCGTGGGACATCTTGAGCTTAACGGGGAATTTTCACGGCTTAAGAATCAAATCGAGAAATTTTCTTTTGTTCCTCTTAAGAAATTATCGGAATTGATTTTGCGCTCCGATATTAATGTTGTCCCGTTGGAAATCGATAATCCGTTTTGTCAGGCTAAATCGGCGCTTAAATTTTTTGAAGCAGGAGTTTTGGAAATTCCTACAGTTGCCAGCGCAACCGATTCTTTTCAGCGCGTTATTGAAAATGAAAAGAACGGATTTCTAGCTAAAAATGAAAACGATTGGTATAAATATTTAATGTTATTAATTAAGAACGAGAATTTAAGAAAAGAAATCGGCCAAAACGCGAGAGAAAGTTCACTGGAAAAACATACTACCCAAAAAGTTCATTCAGACACGGAAAAATTGGCTAAATTTATAAAACAGAAAATCAATGATTCAAAAAGTAAAAAATAATCCATTTGCCCGAAATAGTTTAATTCTTTTTATAGGCACGATGGGCGGCAGCGCTTTGAATTATCTTTTCCATTTGGTGATCGGAAGGATGGTCGGGGTCGAAGTTTACGGCGAGGTAGAATCTTTAATTTCTTTGATAAATATTATTTCCGTTCCGGCTATGACGCTGACGATGGTTGCTACCAAATACAGCGCCGCGTGCAAAGCCGACAATAATCCAAAGAAAAATTATTTCATTATCAAATACCTAAACAAAAAAATTCTGCTTTATGGATTACCCCTTTTTGTTCTAATTGTTTTCCTCACGCCGCTTATCAGTCAATTTTTGAAAGTTGAAAATCAGTTGGCTTTGATAATTGTTTGGGTAATAATGCTTTTTTCTTTTTTTATGTCGGTTAATACCGGAACTCTCCAAGGATGGCAGAGGTTCAAAGACGCCAGCTTGCTGGGCGTTTTCAGCGCCTTAATTAAATTGGTTACCGGAATATTGTTGGTTAAAATTGGATTCGAGTTAAGCGGGGCTATCGGCAGTTTTGCGTTAGGTATGTTGGCCGCCTATCTTGCTTCCTTAATATTCCTTCGGTTTATTTTCAGAGAGAAAAGCAGCAACGGCGGCTATGAAAGCGCGGTCGATTTTGTCTCTATTAAGAGCTATATAATCCCAGTTCTTATTGGCAATTTATCTATTGCGATTTTGGGGAACGCGGATATGGTTTTAGCCAAGCATAATCTGAATTCTATTGAGGCGGGGCAGTACGGAGCTTTGTTTATAGTTTCCAGAATTATATTTTTTGCCACCGGGGTGATTGCCTCTGTTCTTTTTTCAATGTCGGCTGAAAATCACCATAAAAAAGGTGATTCGGTTAGTCTGTTAAAAAACGCTCTTTTCTTGACATTTTTTGTTTCGGCCGGGGCAGTAATTATTTATTTTGTTTTTCCTAAGCTAGTTTTGGGCATTCTTTTCGGGGATAAATATTTATCAGTGGCGAGTTATTTAGGCTGGTTCGCCATTGCGGCATCGCTGTTTTCTTTTGTTAATCTTATTCTTCAATATATGCTGTCTATCCATAGGACTAAATTTGTTTACAGTTTTTTGGCTGTTTCGGCGGCGGCGACTTTGGCGGTTTTATTGCTGGGGACTAGTATTCGTTCTATACTTGCGATAACGGCAATTGCTCAAATAATATCGATTTCTATTGGGTTGTTTTGCCTTAAAAAAGGAAAGCGATCGCTGGTTAGCGAATTACCTTGAATTACGAAATCAATTCCTTCGTTATTTTAGCGTAAATATTAGTCTGATTCGTGTCTGCGAAAACACTAATTAAACGAATATTAAACGAAGAAAACGAAGTTTTAGGAGTTCTGTGATTCAAAGAAATTATGAAAAAACTAATTTCTATTATTATTCCAGTTTTTAACGAAGAGAAAAATATCCCTCTTATTTATGTGGAGATTATTAACGTTTGGAGAAAGCATATTAATCTTAGTTCTAGTTATGATTGCGAAGTAATCTTTGTTAACGACGGCAGTGAGGATAACAGCCTGGCGGAGCTGGAAAGAATTTCGGAGCGTGACGAGCGAGTAAAAATAATAGATTTCTCCCGCAACTTTGGAAAAGAAATGGCGGTGACAGCCGGCATCAACCATTGTCGAGGTTCAGCCTGTTTAAGCATGGACGCCGATCTTCAGCATCCGGCGGAGCTAATTCCAGAATTTATTGCCAAATGGGAGAAAGGAGCGGAAGTGGTAATCGGCATCAGAAAGAAAAACAAAGGCGAGGGATTAGTGAAAAAAATAGGCTCTTATTTTTTCTACAAAATTATAAACGGAATTTCACGGACTAAAATTATTCCAAACGCGACAGACTTTAGGTTGTTAGACAGGATAGTTATTAATGAATTTAACAAGCTTTCTGAAAAAAATCGGATGACCAGAGCCCTTATTGATTGGATGGGCTTTAAACGCGATTACGTTTACTTTTCCGCAAGCGAGCGCCTTCACGGCAAAGCTAGTTATAATTTCTTAAATCTGGTCAGACTGGCCTTCAATAGCATAATTTCCCTAAGTTTATTTCCTCTTAAGCTGGCTGGATATTTAGGAATTGTGATTACTCTGCTTTCCGGATCTTTGGGGATTTTTATTTTTATTGAAGACTATGTTTTGGGCAGGATGGAATTTTCCGGTCCGGCTATCTTGGCGGTGATTATTTTGTTTTTAGTGGGGATAATTTTAATCTGTTTAGGTCTTATGGCTCTTTATATCGCTAATATTCACACGGAGGTGATTAACCGACCAATGTATATTGTAAGAAAGTCAAATATTAAAGTTCAAATGTCAAAACTAGGTAAAGAAAAAAATTCTCCTTCTTTGTGAAAGGCGGGGTGAGGGGAATTTAAAGAGACTATGATAAAATACAGTTTCATTATTCCGGTTAAAGAGATTAATGATTATATTCGCGAGTCTGTTCCGAAGATTTTGGAAATACAGCGGGATGATTTTGAGATTATAATTTATCCAAATGAAGTTACTAACGAAACATGGGACAGGACCCGCCAGATTGCCAGCGGCCCGGGCGGACCGGCTATGAAAAGAAGCCTGGCAATGAGAGACGCCCAAGGAGAAATACTGGTTTTCGTTGACGACGACGCTTACCCCGAAAATAATTTTCTTGACATCCTTGACGAAGATTTTAAGGATGAAACTATTGTAGCCGTAGGCGGGCCGGCGGTTACTCCCAAGAATAATACATTCTTGCAAAAAGTTTCCGGCGCGGTTTTTTTAAGCAGTCTTTCGGGAGGGTTTCCGGAGCGCTACGCGCCGATTGGTAAAAGAAAATTTGTCGATGATTGGCCTAGCGTGAACCTATCAGTAAGGAAAAAATCTTTCAGCGAAGTTAATGGATTTGATAGTGAATTTTGGCCGGGAGAGGATACTAAGTTTTGTCTGGATTTAATAAATAAGACCAAAGGAAGAATATTATACAATCCGAATTTGATCGTCTGGCATCACCGAAGGGAAGGATTGACGCGGCACCTCAAACAAGTCGGCCGTTACGGAATTCACCGGGGATTTTTTGCCAAAAAATATCCCAGAACGTCGTTGAGGTTTAAATATTTTCTTCCAAGCTTTTTCTTTTTATTTGTCTTTCTTGGCTGGCTAACTGTGCTTGTTTCGCCTTTTCTGTTTAAGCTGTATTTGCTTGGATGGGCTGTGTATCTTATAGCGCTCCTTAAGGCGTTTTTTGACATACTTAAATACGAGAGAAATGTTCTAGTAGCTTTGTATTCTCTCTATTATATCTTTCTTACACACTTGGTTTACGGATTTAGATTTCTGCAAGGGTTTCTATTTACCAGAGAGCTGAAAAGTAAGCTGAGGTGATCTATGCGAATTACGAATCAATTACGAATATACGAATGGATTTAACGTCATAGTTTAAGATGCTTGTCGTGCTGAATAATACATTGATTCGTATATTCGTACTAAATTCATAATCCGTAGAGAAATACGCATGAAAATTTCAATTTCCTATCCGCCTTTAGAATCCAAAAAAGGAGTGCCGCTTATTTCGCAAAATCGCCAGTTCCAGTGGTTTAACGCGCCGACCTATATTTACCCGGTTATTCCGGCATACGCGGCTACGCTGTTAAAAAAGAACGGCTACGAGGCAATGTGGGATGATGGCATAGCTGAAGAATTAAACTACGAAGGCTGGAAGAAAAGAATAATTGAAGAAAAACCTGATATTATCGCTATCGAGACGAAAACGCCGGTGGTAAAAAGGCATTGGGAGATAATTAATGATTTGAAAAATTCGAAATTCGAAATTCGAAATTCGAAATTCGTATTGATGGGCGATCATGTTACCGCGCTTCCAAGAGAATCAATGGAGAATTGCGCTGTCGATTATGTGATTGCCGGCGGGGATTTTGATTTTATCCTTTTAAGTATTGCCAATAAATTGTCCGGCAAAGGCGAATTTGAGGGAGGAGTTTGGTATCGGGAAAACGGCGAGATAAAAAATACTGGCGCTTATGATTTACACAGTCACTCTTTGGACGAGTTGCCGCTGATTGACCGCGAGCTTGCCAAATGGAAGTTGTACGCTTATAAAAACGGGAACTTCAAATACACCCCGGGCTCCTACATAATGAGCGGTCGGGATTGCTGGTGGGGGCGGTGCACTTTTTGTTCTTGGACGACGCTTTTCCCGGGGAAAAATTACAGAACTCAATCAGCCCGAAAGGCGCTGGACGAAGTGGGAAATTTGATCAAGCTGGGCGTTAGAGAAATAATGGAAGATTCGGGGACCCTGCCGGTCGGCAAATGGCTGGAGGAATTTTGTCTGGGAATGATCGAGCGGGGTTATAATAAAAAAGTGGTGATGAGCTGCAATATGCGCATTAACGGCATCAGGAATATTGAAATCTGGAAGCTGATGAAAAAAGCCGGCTTTAGATTTATTCTTTTCGGTCTGGAGTCGGCTAAACAGGAAACCTTGGACAGAGTAAATAAAAATTTAAAAGTGGAAGAAATAGAGCCGAACTTGAAAATGTGCAAGGAAGCCGGACTGGAACCGCACATCACTACTATGATCGGCTATCCATGGGAGACTAAAGAAGACGCCCGGAGAACGGTTGAACTGGCTAAAGATTTGTTCAGAAAGGGTTATGTGGACACGCTTCAAGCGACCATCCTCATTCCGTATCCCGGGACTCCGCTTTACAGATATTGTAAAGAAAATAATTTATTAAATTTTGAAGACTACGACCGCTTTGACCAGCGAGAGCAAGTAATGAAATCGGAACTGACCACCGAAGACGTGAAAGAACTGACGCAAGGGCTCTATAAGTCTTTTATGACTCCGACTTTTTTCGCGCGGAAGATTTTAAGCATCCGAAACTGGGACGATATAAAATTTTTCTGGCGCGCCGGCTGGAAAGTCCTGGGCCACTTGACGGATTTTTCGAAAAGGAAATGAGATTATAAAAAATGTCTGCTTTTTTGAAATTTCGTGGATGTCGAACCTCGCTTGGGCAGAATGTGCGACAAAGCTTAAATTGCTAAAGCTGTTTTATTGTCACATCAACTGCTAGCGAGGTTTGATCTCCTGATTTTCTAAAGTTTAAATTGCT
>CAZIWW010000008.1:19645-26457 GCA_964543275.1 uncultured Bdellovibrionales bacterium
CTAAAGTTTAAATTGCTCACTGTTTGGACTCTATTAATTGAAGATTTTGTTTAAGTTCCTCGCTTTCCGGATTTATTTCCAGAGCTTTTTTAATTTCATCCAGCGCCAGGTCATATTTTTCCTGCTCAAAGTAAATAGCGGCCAGCGCTTGGTGCGACTGCCAGAGATTAGGATTAAGCTCGGCGGCTTTTTGGTAATTTTCAATGGCGACATCAAAACGTCCCATCCGCTGGTAAGTGTTGGCTAGATTGTGATAGGCGTCGGCGTAACCGGGTTTTATTTCAATTGCTTTCTGGAATTCTTCAGCGGCTTTGTTTAAATCGCCTTGGCGGGAATAAACATCGCCCAAGTTATTGTGAATGTTTGGACCGGAGGGCGAGACTTTGGCGGTGGCGATCCAGAGCGTATCTTCGTTTTTCCAATCCATATTTCGGACAATCGTTCTGGCGGAGAGGGCGATAATAATAATTATCAAAGCAAAGTAAACGGCGTTTCTGAAATTTTCTCCCCGGAGAGTTAATTTATCGGCTAGCGTGGCTATAACCGCGAAAATTCCCAGCGATCCGAGATAAACATAACGCTCGGCTACGATCCATGAAATTCCGAAGGGAGTAAGAGTGGGCAGAAGAGTGATTATAAAAAATGAAAGCCAGAAGAAAATGACTTTGTTCTTTTTACAGCTGTAAATAATTGCTCCCGCTAATAAGATAAAAGTTAACAGGCATAGCGCGTATTGCCCCGCGCTGAAACTCATTTCAGTATGATACAGAGTCAGCTTCCGCGGCCAGAAAATAAGTTTCAGATAAGAAGCGATGGCGATGGGGACTTGAAGAAGGGGATTAATTAGACCGCCGGATTGCTGGTAATGTTCCATCCGCAGACTTTCAACTCTTTCGCCTATCTTCCCAAGATAAATAAATATCCAAGTTATGCATATAACAATGAAGGGTGACATTCTTTTCCAGTTTTCTTTAAAACTCCCGAAGGAAATTTCATAGAGAGCAAGGATTAAAAATAAGACCATAGCCTTCTCCGAGGATAGAAGCGATAGGACGCAGGAAAAGATGGAAATGTAGAAAAGCTTTTGGTCGTTCTTTGAGAGTATGTAAGTTAGAAAGGACAAAAGAAAAAAGAAACTGTACTGCGAATAAGGTCCTCCGGAAATCCAGGTCACGGACTCAATTAGGATTGGATGGACTGCGAATATCGAGGCGGCAACAATCGCAATAGATCTTTTTGATAGCAGGCTAAGAAGAGTAAAAACAAGAAAAGTTGATCCGAGATGAAAGATTAAATTTATGATTCGATAAGAGAGCGGGTTAAGCCCCCCGATTTTGAAAGCGAAAAAGTAGAAAAGACGTCGAAGGGAACCTAAAACTGATTCGGAGAAAATATTTCCGAAGTTTCCCAGTTTTTCATTATTGACTATGGCAGGAATGTCGTCCGAAACAAAACTATTTCCCAATGAGTTGAAGTAAACTGCTAGAACCAACAGGACTAGAAATATGAGAATATACTGATTGGCGCGGATGAAACTCCATAGATTAAAAGAAGAAATTAATGCAGAAGCTACGGAAGTTTTATCCGTTCTATTGCTCAAGAATTTATTGTATTTTTCCTTAGACCATTTCTTTTTCAGATACCGCAAAATTTCGTCTTCTGAAATTTTCAAATCACGGGCGATTTCGGGAATAGAAAGGCGTCTAACATTTCTTTTTATATAAGTTTTTTGGGAATTGCTTAGAGACATAATAGTTGTTGGAGTCGTTGCAATTAGAATAATATTATATTATGCTTAGAAAGTGAAGTATGGATCTTCTTTTTAACGAGCTAATTCATCTGCTTTTAAGTTTGCTGGTTGGTTTTATTGTCTGGAAGATTTGGGGAAAACCGTTGGCGTCTTTTTTGGCGGCGCTGACAGCTGGTTTTTTGGTGGATACTGATCATTTGATTGACTACTTTCTCGCCTTTGGTCTGAATTTTAGGTTGGATTATTTTTTAAGCGGCTATCATTTTTTGAAGAGCGACAAAATGTACATAATTTTTCACGGTTGGGAGTATGTGATTATTTTACTGGCATTGGTTTCTATCTTCAGGAGCAAATTTCTTAAATCTGTATTTTTGGCGTTAAGTTTAAGCTTATTTTTCCATTTAGCCTTTGATTCATTTTCCAACGAGGGACTGACTCCTAAGTCGTATTCTATTATTTATCGGGTGGAAAATAATTTTGATTTGGAAAAATTGGTAAGTAAAGAACATTACCAATATCATCTTAGGCTTAAAAAGGAAAATGATTTCAAATAAAGAAATGAATTTACCAACCATTAGCGTCTGCGTAGCCACTCTTAATGCCGAAGCGGTACTTGAAGAATGCTTGCGAAGACTTTCCAAACAGAATTATCCTAAAGAGAAAATAGAGCTTATCGTAGGAGATGGGGGATCAAAGGATAAAACAACTGAAATTGTCAAAGAATACGGCGGTCGGGTGTTTCATAATCCGCTTAAAACCGCGGAGTCTGGGAAAGCGGTGGCCGTTAAGCAGGCTGGCAACGATCTAGTCTTAATCCTTGACTCCGATAATTTTTTGCCGGATAAGGATTGGTTAAAAAGAATGGTGGAGCCTTTTATAGACGAACAGATTAAACTGTCCGAACCCATAAGATTTACCTGGAGAAAAGAAGGAGGGTACATAGAGCGTTATTCAGCTCTTACCGGCGTTAATGATCCTATCTGCTTATTTTTGGGAAATTACGACAAGTGGAATTATTCGACTCGTCGCTGGACTGATGTAAAGCATGAAGAAGAGGATAAAGGTCGCTACTTGAAAATAAAACTGACAAAGAAAGGAATTCCCACCATTGGGGCCAACGGGACGGTCTTTCGAAGAGAATTTTTGCGAAGCTTAGATCTTGGAAGTTATTTGTTTGATATAGATGTAATTGCCAAAGAGATAGCGGATAAAGGATATATTTATGTGGCTAAAGTGAAAGTCGGCGTTATTCATACTTTCTGTGAGGGTAGTTTCTTGAAATTTATAAGAAAACAGCAGAGGAGAATTAAGGATTATATTTTTCACAAAAAAAATAAGTCCAGAGCATTTAACTGGGATGAATTTGAGCTGGGGGGGGCAGGTCGTCGCTTGGCTTGCTTAAATTTATAGTTTATACTTTATTAGTGTTCCCTCTTTTTTCAGTCAGTTATTGGGTATTCAAGAAAACCAGATAGGGCTTGGTTTTTTCATATTCCGGCCTGTTGGATCACGCTGGTAGTGTATGCTTATGGAAAGGTTATCGGAATTTTTACCCAAAAAGAAATGAGCAGGGATGGGTGGAGGCAGTAGAAATTAATTATTTAGCATAATCTAAAATGAAGCAGAAGAAAATTTTAATTATAACCCCCACCTTTTTATAACGAGTAAATAAAAAATTAAATTTTAAACTTAAAAAATAATTTGTATGAAAAATAATCTGCCGACAATAAGTGTTTGTATGATGGCTACGCTTAACGCGGGAGAAAAAATAGTATGCTTTGTTATAATGAAATAATTTATTTATCGGCAAGTTTGTTGGTGGGGCTTATGGCATGGAAGATTTGGAAAAGGCCGCGAGTTGCTATTGTTTCAGCATTGCTGGGCGGTTTTTTGTTGATATTGACCATTTGATTGATTATTTTTTGGCTTTCAGATGGAGCTTTAATTTAGTGTGGTTTTTATAGTGCTGTCAATTTTTGCAGAGCGATAAACTTTATGCCTTGCTTCGCGGATGGGAGTATCCTATTCTGTCATTAGTGCTGTTCTTTTTAATTAAGAAGAAAGTTTTTGAAATAATTTTGTTTAGTTTTGGCTTAAGTTTATTTTTTTCACCTAACGATTGATTCGCTTACTAATGATGGAATGACGCTAAGATCTTACTCTCTAATTTATCGAGCGAAAAATAACTTTGAGATAGAAAAGCTGGTAATGCCGAAGCATTATCGGCGGCATCAAGAAATGAAAAAAGGTTTAGATTAGAATAGAATTGTTGCATGAAAATGGATCCTAAAAAGTATAAAATTTTAATTACCGGAGGCAATGGTTTTATAGGAAGATATTTAGTAGAGGAATTATTAAATAATGATAATAATTCTATAACGGTAATTGATAATGAATATCGTTGGAGCAGAGAAGCTTTAGAACAAATTTACCAAAGCCAAAATTTAAAATATGTAAAAGGAGATATAACTGATGAAAGTTTAATTAGTGAGTTAATAAAGAAAAATGATTCAGTAGTTCATCTAGCCGGTATTTCTCAAGTAATGACTTCCATACAAGACCCTGATAAAACTTTCTCATACAATATATACGGCACTTATTTAATCGCTAAATATTGTTCCTTATTTAATAAAAAGCTGATATTTTCTTCGTCAAGGGAAATATACGGAAGTGCTGACTATCTACCAGTTGACTTAAAGCATAGATTAAAACCGGAGAATCTCTATGGCGCAAGTAAAGTTAGCGGGGAGTCTATCATAACGAGTTATGGCAAGAACCTTAATTTAAAATATGTTATTTTTAGATTGAGCAATGTTTATGGTTATGGGGATAAGGGGCGAGTTATACCTATATTTTTAAAACAGGCGTTTAAAAATCAGGATTTAATATTATTTGGAAATAAAAAAATTATTGATTTTATTTATATTGACGATGTTATCTCAGCGTTTGCAGAAGTAATAAAAAATAATAAAATTAACAACAAAATATTAAATCTTGGTTTTGGAAAAGGAAAAACATTAAGGGAATTGTCGGAATTGATTATAGGGCTTATTAATTCAAAATCTAGAATAATCATTAAACCAGAAAGGACAGGCGAGGTAGATAGATTTATCGCGGATATAAGTGAAACTCAAAAAATATTAAAAAAATGGAAGCCAAATGTTGATTTGGAAACAGGATTAAAAATAATGATAAATAGTTACAAAGGATATGAATAGCGATTTACCA
This sequence comes from uncultured Bdellovibrionales bacterium, assembly GCA_964543275.1. GTDB lineage: Bacteria > Patescibacteriota > Minisyncoccia > Moranbacterales > UBA11712 > CAZIWW01. The sequence goes on from CAZIWW010000008.1 coordinate 24,624, forward strand.
ATAGTTTCAGTTGTCATTGCCACTAAAAATGAAGAAAAGAATATCGAAAATTGTTTGAAATCGGTTTTGCATCAAAGCTATGACTGTGATAGAGTAGAAATTATTGTAGTGGATAATAATTCTATTGATAAGACGAGAGAGATTGCTCAAAGATATACTAGTAAAGTTTTTAATTTAGCGAAAGAGGTTGATTTGGATGAAGTTAAAAATTTCAGAGGCGCGCAATTAAATTTCGGTGTGGATAGAACAAGTGGGGAAATTATATTTTTCCCAGATGCGGATATGACATTTGATAAAGATTTGATTACCGATGCAGTTGGAAAATTAAATGAAGTTGACGCTTTATTTATTCCAGAGGTAATTTGCGGAAAAGGTTTTTTTGGAAAAGTGAGAAATTTTGAAAGAAGTTTTTATGATGGAACTTGTATTGACGCAGTGAGAGTTGTAAAAAAAAGAGTATTTACGAAAGTAGGCGGATTTGATATAAGAAATATTATGTTTGGTCCGGATGATTGGGATTTTACGAAGACATTAAAGAAAAATGATTTTAAACTAGAAATAGCGGAGAAGCCATTATTTCATCATGAAGAATGGATGACTTGGAAAATTTATTTAGAAAAAAAGAAAAAATATATCAATACTTTTGATGGATATGTAAGAAAATGGGGGCAAGGCGATCTAGATATTAAAAAACAATTAGGTTTTTATTATAGATTTTTTGGAGTTTTTATTGAAAATAGAAAGTGGAAGAAAATAATTATGCACCCAATTTTGGCTTTCGGGATGTATTTCTTAAGAGGGTCAGTAGGATTACGATATTTGATAACTAAATTTAAAAAAAACAAGCATGAAAAATAAAATAAGAAAAAAAGCGTTAGTAACAGGTATTTTAGGTCAGGACGGACCATACTTGGCAAAACTTTTATTGGAAAATGATTATAAGGTTTATGGTCTGATAAGGCGGCATACTAACCCTAATTTTGGGAATACGGACTATCTCGATGTTACTGATAAAATAGAATTTGTGTCAGGCGATTTGACGGATGAGTCTTCTCTTATTAATGTTATTAAAACAATCAAACCCGACGAAGTGTATAATTTAGCTGCTCAATCTTTTGTTGGATCTTCTTGGGATCAATCAAAGCTTACGACAGAAGTTAACGCTCTGGGTGTTTTGTATTTACTTAACGCTATTAAGTACTTTTCTCCAATCACAAAATTTTATCAGGCTTCTACTAGTGAAATGTTTGGCAATAGCCACGATAAAGGATTGCAAACAGAGGAAACCCCATTTCATCCTCGCAGCCCTTATGCGATTTCCAAACTATATGCTCACTGGATGACTATTAATTTTCGGGAAAGTTATGGAATGTTCTGCTGCACCGGAATATTATTTAACCACGAAAGCCCTATCAGGGGAATAGAATTCGTAACTCGCAAGATAACCGACGGTATAGCCAGAATTAAATTAGGATTAAGCAACGAAATTAGATTGGGCAATTTAGATTCTAAGAGAGATTGGGGATTTGCCGGCGATTATGTGGAAGCTATGTGGCTAATGCTTCAACAAAAAGAACCAAATGATTATATTATTTCTACTGGAGAAACTCACTCTATTCGTGATCTTTTGAATGTTGCTTTCAGCCATGCGGGAATAAAAAGCTGGAAGAAATATGTCAAAATAGATCCCCGCTTCAAAAGGCCAGCGGAACTGTTTGCTTTGCATGGAAAATCCGCAAAAGCAAGAAAAATTCTCGGCTGGAAACCAAAAGTTAAATTTGAAGAATTAGTCAAGATGATGGTAGACGCTGACCTAGAGAGATTGAAAAAACAG
>CAZIWW010000009.1:0-3535 GCA_964543275.1 uncultured Bdellovibrionales bacterium
TATGTTAATCAGCGTTCGCAATCTCTCAAAAACTTACGATAACGAGGGGGTCCTGACACACGCCGTTCGGGGCGTTTCTTTTAATGTAGAGAGTGGAGAGTTCGCGGCTATTATGGGTCCCAGCGGTTGCGGCAAATCGACTTTGATGCAAATGCTGGGGTTTTTGGATCGTCCGACTGGCGGCGAGTATTATTTCGAGGGCGTGGACACTAAAAAATTTTCCGATGACGAGCTGGCTTATCTCCGAAATCAAAAAATAGGTTTTGTCTTTCAATCCTTTAACTTATTACCGCGAACGACGGTATATGAGAATGTGGAACTGCCCCTGCTTTATAATGAGAAGAGGGAATCGAAAAAAATTATCAGGGCAAGGGTTAAATCCGCTCTTCAAGCGGTTGGGTTGGAACGGCGCGTTGATTATTTATCCAATCAATTGAGCGGCGGGGAGCAGCAGAGGGTGGCTATCGCCCGAGCCTTGGTAAATGATCCCGCCTTGATTTTGGCCGACGAGCCGACTGGGAATCTCGATTCCAAATCTGGAATTCAAGTTATGAAAATTCTGCAAGATCTTAGCAATCAAGGCAATACGGTGATTATGGTAACGCATGATAAATTAATTGCCGAATATGCCAAGAGAGTAATCAGAATGCTGGATGGGAAAGTGGTGGAAGATGTGAAGATTCAAGTCAAATGAAGTCTTCTCGCGGCAACTAATTTCAACTTTATTTCAACTTAGTTTCAAGAAATTAATAGAAATTAGCTTCGCGAAGTTCGTTGAAATTAATTGTCCAAACAAGTGCGTTTCTCTGACCCAATTAAAATATCATACCAGAATTTAATGGCGGCTAAGTTCCGTTCTTTTTTGACTATTTTGGGGATTGTGATTGGCATTGCTTCGGTTATTGTCATTATGGCTATCGGCACCAGCGCCCAAGAATTAATTTTAGATCAGGTCAGAGGCATTGGATCCAATTTAATCGGTATTCTTCCGGGGGCCGCTGAAGAAAAAGGACCGCCGGTCAGCATGATGGGAGTGGCAATCACCACCTTGAAATACGAAGACCTGGAAGCCTTAACTGATCGAGGTAAATTTCCTCATATTGTTGGCGGAGCCGCTTATGTGACTGGAACAGAAGCTATTCAGCGCGGGAGCGCGAGCAAAGTTATGAGTTATACGGGGACAACAGCCAGCTATATTGAAATAGAAGATACCGGGGTGGCGCGGGGAAGATTTTTTAATAAAGAAGAGGAAAAGAGCATGGCCAGAGTCGCGGTTTTGGGAAGCCAGACGTCGGAGGAATTTTTTGGCAAAGGCGCAAACCCGATTGGAGAGCGGATAAAAATCGGCAAAGAAAATTTTACGGTAATCGGCGTGCTAGAAGAAAGAGGAGCGGCTGTTTTTACCAACCAGGACATAGCCGTTTTTATTCCTCTTTTTACCGCTCAAAAAATATTGCTTGGCATTGATCATCTTAACTTCGTGCGTCTTAAGGTGGACAGCGAGGAAAATATAGAAAAAACGGTGGCTAGCGTTAAGGCTGAACTTCGCAAGCGTCACGACATAGATGATCCGTCTGACGACGACTTTACAGTGCGCGACCAAAAGACGGGACTCGAGATGATCGGCAATATTACCAACATCCTCAAATATTTTTTGGCGGCCATCGCGGCTATTTCTCTGGCAGTGGGCGGAGTGGGAATTATGAATACTATGCTTATCAGCGTCAATCAGCGAATTCGCGAGGTTGGTCTTCGCAAAGCTTTGGGAGCGAAAAATTCAACTATAATGCTCCAGTTTTTAGTTGAATCGGTTTTCATCACTCTAATTGGCGGCGTCCTCGGCATCCTATTCGGAGTTCTTGTTTCTTTAGCGGCGGCGGCAATAATTCAGTATCTGGGATACCACTGGCCGTTTATCGTAACTCCTTTCTCGGTTGCTTTGGCGGCTCTTATTTCTGCGGCGGTCGGAATTATTTTTGGTATCTATCCAGCTAGGAAAGCCGCGAAGTTGAATGTGGTGGAAGCGTTGAGATACGAGTAGGTCTCTACGAACTGCGAAGCGATTACGAAAATACTAAAACTGATAATCATTTTATGTTTCATAAATCAATTCCGCGCACAATTTCGTATTTTCGTAAAAATTTCGTAGTTCGTAGAGAAATATTAACTAAATAAGCTTGTTATGCCGTTAGTTGCCAAATTAGCCAGTATCACGAAACTTGCCATAAGATCTCCCCATGAATGGGCGGTCGTTGTCCGTTTGGCTTTGCGTAATTTAAGAATGAATAAATTGCGAACCTTGCTGACTGTCTTGGGAATTGTGGTTGGTGTTATGGCGGTGATTGTGGTGATGGCCGGCGGAGCAATGCTCAAAGATTACGTGGTTGGCCAAATCGAAGCTTTTGGAACGGATGCTATTGAGGTTGAGATTAAGGTGCCGGGGGCAGAGCCAGTTTCCTCTCAAAATGTGGCCGGCGCGGCAATGGGTATGACAGTGACTACCCTGAAGAAAGAAGATGGGGAGGCGGTGAGCAGACTTTCTAATGTTAGTGATTGGTACGCCGGACTTCTGTCCCAGGAAACAGTTAGTTATAAGAGGGTAAATAAAAGAGCGCTATTAATGGGGGTGACGCCGGGCGTTTTTAAGGTAGACAAACAGCTGGAGATTGAGTCTGGGTCGGAATTTACCGAGAACGATGAATCCTCCATGTCCAGAGTGGCCGTTATTGGGGCTGATATTAAGGAAAGTTTTTTTGGCGGTGAGGATCCGGTGGGAAAGAAAATCAAAATTAGAGGAACTAGCTATCGAGTGGTCGGGACGCTTAAGGAGAGAGGAACGGTTGGTCCAATGAGCTTTGATGATTTTATTTATATCCCTCTCAAAACTCTTCAGAAAAAGATTATGGGTGTCGATCACGTGCAGTTTATGCTTTTCAACGTCAAAGATTCTTCGAGGATTGAGGAAACGACGGAGGAGATTAAGGGAGTGATGAGAAGCCAGCATGAAATTAGCAAGCCCGAGGAAGAAGACTTTACCGTTATGTCAATGGTGGAAGCTATGGAAATTTTAGAAAGCGTCTTTGGAATTATTAATATCTTGCTTTTGGCGCTTACTTCTATCTCGCTCGTTGTCGGCGGGGTGGGGATTATGAATGTGATGTATGTGGCGGTGAGCGAGCGCACGCGCGAGATTGGTCTGCGCAAAGCGGTGGGAGCCAGCAGCTCCAGCATTTTGCGGCAGTTTTTGTTTGAAGCGGTTTTTGTTACTCTAGCCGGCGGCGCGGTCGGAATAATTTTAGGAGTGGCGCTTACTTATCTTCTTAGTCAGTTTGCCATAAAGTCCGGTTTTGCCATTGACTTCATTGTTCCTCTTCATTCTCTTTTCATAGCGGCCGGATTTTCAGTGGCCGTTGGAATTATTTTCGGCATCTATCCGGCTTACAAAGCCTCGCAGTTGAGTCCTATGGAAGCGTTAAAGAAAGAATAATTTATCTTCAAAGAATTTTTTTAACTAAGGGAAGATTTTTTAAACTAA
>CAZIWW010000009.1:3635-23311 GCA_964543275.1 uncultured Bdellovibrionales bacterium
TTTGACAAGAAATGCTTTTCGTGATAGCTTTCGGAGTCTGGTAGCTGGTACTTTGTATTATTTTGTATTTGGCGAGCAAGACCGAAAGATAGTTGAATTAGCTTTATTTGTTTAAATCTCTCTTAATCCCCCTTTGAGAAAGGGGGGGAAGATATAATGATGGACGGTGAAATTGAGACTCTTAATGCTAAAGAAGTAAAGACCAAGCCCAAGAAACGCGGATGGTTGTTTTGGATTTTGTTTTGGCTGATTTCAGTCGTTCTGCTTTTTGGCTGGTATATTTTTTTGCAGGTTAGAAATAAAAATATCCAAAATCTTAAGCCGTTAGTCGGCGTTTTGCCGGTTGGAAGCGAGAGACAAAATGAGCTTCGGGTGATGCTGGATATTTTTGACAAGTCGGCTGGGTTTGACGAGGAAAAAACTTTTCTTATTCTTTTGCAAAACGATATGGAATTGCGTCCCGGCGGAGGCTTTATTGGCGCTTTCGGAGTTTTAAAAATGAATGATGGCAAGGTGGCTGATATTCAGATCCATGACACCGGAAACTTTGACGGGCGTATTCCCAATGCCGAAAAGCCGCCTTACCCGATGGTCGAGATGCTCTACATTAAATCTTGGAAACTGCGCGATTCCAACTGGTCGCCGGATTTCAAAATTAACGCCGAAAAAGCCGAATATTTTTACAAGCTCGGCGAAGGCGAGGAAAATTTCGACGGGGTGATGGCCATTAACACTGTGGTTTTAAATTCTTTTTTGGAAATTACCGGGCCGATTAGAATTGACGAGTATCCCGGGGAATACAGCGACGAAAACGCCATTGCTCAACTTGAGTATCAAGTTGAAAAGGGTTATGCGGAGCAGGGGATTAAGAAAGGCGAACGTAAGGATATTATTAAGAAGCTGGCCAAAGTTTTGGTTGAGAAAACTCACAGCTTCAACAATTCCCAACGCTTAGAGCTGGTCAAAAAAATAGAAAAGCATCTTCAGGAGAAAGATATAACTTTGTATTTCAAAGACGAGGATTTGCAAAAGGAGATTGAGGAAATGGGTTGGGGAGGGCGAGTGAAAGATTACAGCGGCGATTATCTGATGGTAGTGGACGCTAATTTGAATTCACTGAAAAGCGACCACTGCATTCGAAGATCAATTGACTATCAAGTTGATTTGAGCGGCGACGCGCCTCAAGCGGTTTTAAATTTAACTTATAAGCATACCTGTCGAGTAGAAGATTGGATGACGTCTGATTATCAGGACTGGCTGCGGGTTTATGTTCCCAAAAGTTCCTGGCTGGTTGAATCCAGCGGCCAGGAAGGCAAGGTTCGCTTTGAAGAGGATTTAGGCAAAAAAGTTTTGGCGATGAAAGTTTATGTTCCCATCGGGCAAACCAAGACGGTAACTTTGAAATATAGTCTGCCGGCTGAAATTAAAAACGGTGTATATAATCTCCTGATTCAAAAACAATCCGGCGCGGGCGAAGTGCCGGTAAAGATTTTAGTAAAAGAAGCGGATGGAACGACAGAGGAAGCAGAAGAAATGCTGGCAGGAGATAAAGTCTTCAATTTCTAATGTTTAATTGTTCTAATTGGCATAATAAAATCTTAATGACCAATGCCTGAAAGCCAAAACAGGATTTGGCGCTTAGTGCTTGGGATTTAGTTAGAAATTAGAGCGGCTAGGTTAATTAGAAATTTTAACGGTTTGTCTTGACAAGCTAACGATATTTCTTTATGCTTTCCTGTTAATTCGCAAAGGCGATAAATTCCATGAATTATACGCAATTTATCTCCATTCTAAAGCAAAAAATCGGGTTGATGGTTTTAGTCGGCTTGTTGCTGGCGGCTTTAGTTTTTTGGGGAACGATGCTTATTTCTCCCAGATATCAGTCTAATTTTGATGTGCTGATAGTTCAGAATCAAGAAGGTTTTATGGACTCTTATACCCTTGCCAAGTCAACGGAATATTTTTCCAAAGTTTTATCAGAGGGAATTTATACCGAAGCTTTTCTAAATAAAGTATTAGAGGCTTATCCCGAACTTTTCAAAACTCTGCCGATTAGCCGGGTGGAAAAAATGAAGAGCTGGGGCAAGATGGTGAGAATTAATCGGGATGTTGAGTTGGGAATGATTGGCATTAAAGTCTTGGCGAACAGCAATGTCCAGGCTGAAAAAGTTTCCAAAACTATCGCCGATGTTTTGGCTAATGATAATAAAATGTTCATAAGCGAGAATCAGAATATTGAAGTGAGAATGATTAACAGCCCGGTGGTCAAAAGCAATCCCGGAGCGGCTATGTTGACATTGAGCGTTGCGGCGGCCTTCTTTATTGGCTTTCTGACGGTTTTTGCTTTTTTGTTTTATGGGAATATTTTTAGGGGAGAAAATATTTCAAAGTTTGAAAATATTAATGACCGGGATATTTGGGGAGAATCTAGAGCTAAAGACAGTTTGGGAAATGTGGTTGACAGTGAGACGGGAAATATAATTGGTAGGTTGTAAGGAAATAGGTTTAAGGCTGTGGGCAAGCTGTAGGCTGGAAGTCGTAAGCAGGAACTAGGCAACTTACAGCTTGCGGTCTATGATCTGTCCCGTTGCCAGTGGCTTGTTTTTCTATAACTTAGACTCTCGGCGATTGAGAGTTCTGAAAACGCGATGGGTTAATCCAGTAATCTAGTATACTGGATTATAACTTTTGTTTTCGGTATTCTCAATCCCCGAAATTTTGGGGTGAAAAGATATAATGTCCTTTGAAAATTTGAAAATTCTGTGCTCATTTCGGGCGCAGTGAAAAATATTTTTAAAATTCTGATTCGATTCGAAAGGAAGGAGTAGACGACATGAGAAGATTAGCCGTTCTAACGTTTGTCGCTCTCTCCACTTTATTTATAAGTGTGAGTTTCTTTTCTCCGGCTTGCGCTGGGGAGTGGATTGAGCAGAGCGATAACAATGTCGGCTGGGTTTCCGAAGCGGGAGATCCGCCGACAGGATTTGAAAAGCCCGAATCTAAATTTCATCGGGCTGACAACGCCGCTCCTGAAGAAGGCGGGCGGTACTGGAAGTCAACGTTAATTTCACAGGTGAAGGATGCTTACTCCGTCAAGAAGCCTGTGAGCAGAAAAACGACTATTACCGTTGCGAAGCTTCCCGCTTCTTTGCCCAAATTTTCTAAAGGGGTAAGCTGGGGAGTAGTGGCGGTTAACTTGAAATCCGGGAAGATCACTCGCGGCAAAGTTGTTGCCGCTGGTCAGGATAACAAGGCTGGCCAACAGCCGGCTATCGTTGTATTTGAAGAGGTCGTTGGTTCGGAGGCGAAAGTGATTGCCTCAGACAGGTGGTATAATAACTACTTCGGCGAGAAGCGTGGGGAAATCGCAATTTTTAATCCCCATAACGCCAAATGGGAAAAGTTGATGGCCGGGATGTTTCTGGAGAGGGATCCGGATTTTATGGCGCTCGTAGTAGAAACCTATGGAACCCCGTTGATTGAGATGGAAAGCGCGACGGTTGAAAGTTCGGAGGTGGACCAGGTCGCGAAAAAAATCGGCTTCAAAAAATTACAGACTCCCGACGGGGTGCGGTATACCCCGGTTGATATCCCGACTTTCAAAAAACTCTACGCCCAGCTCTCACTGGTGCGCGGCTACCAGCGGTTCTTAAACAACGGCGGGTTAGCCATCGGCATTCCGCCGGAGCCGGTTGGTGCCGGCATCAATGTCGCGACGGCTGGTCTTGTTGCGGCATTCGACCGCTCGCATAATATCCCATGCCTTAGTTCGTTAGAAGGCGGGATGGAGCGGTTTATTGCGGATCAGAAATTTTACGCGGAGGGTAATGCGTTAACTAGCTCCGCGTTTGCGAAGGTAAATACTGGATATAAGGAAGCGGCTAGAGGAATTGGTAGTACTGAAGTCGCTTCTAGTGGATACGACAATAATTTCGTGGGCGAAAGGCGTGGAAAAGCTGGCTTTAAAAGTTTGCTGGCTAGTATTCAGTCGCCGTCCCCGACGGGCTACCCGCAGCCATGGGATTACCCATCCTTCTGGCTGGAACCGAAGCGGGTTGAAGCCCCGTTCGGCGGCGGGTGCAGTCGGTCGGGTGGTCCTTGTCGTCTTAAGACGGAGTATTGGTTTAGCAATACTCACCTTCGTCTGCTTGGCGGCGAGGTTGCCCCCAACGCGGTTTTAAAATGGGGGCCGGCTTTCAAGGCTAGCTGGTGGAAGTACCGGACCGAGACTGGCTACAGCGGCCGAGGTAGCTTCTGGGGACCGGGACTTTCCGCCGAGTTGGTGAGTCGTCATCCTTGGGGCGGGACCGACACCACCTTTGCGTGGTTTTACGGTCGCCGCAAAGACAGGGGCGCCAGCGCCAACGGCCTGTGGCGTCACTCCGAGCGACGGTGGCACTCGATGTTTGAGTGGCAGACCGAAGCTTGGTGGAAGGGACTGCCGCTAGGTAATGGCGGCAAGTATGGGGAACTTTTTTCTGGAGTGAAAGCGGGGATACTGACCGATGGCGAGTTTCTCGGATGGATATCCCCGGTACTATACCGAGCGCCCTATGACATCATGAAGGTCTCCGCGGGACCGCAGTTCCTAAAATTCTTTACGAAAGACGGGAGCCACGGTCCGGAAGGCGGAGGGATCGGAGCGCAAATTGAAATTCTGGACGGGATCGGATTCCGGTATAGTAAGTTCTTCGGATCCAAGAACTATTTTACCGGATGGCTTGAACCATTCCAGATATACAATAAGGTTAGGCAACTTCGGGCCGAATGGGGAATTTATGAGATTCCCTGGGATGTGCCCGATGTGCCTGGAGTGAGGCCCGCGGCGGCAATCGAAATTTCCACGCCGCCAATGGCTTCTCTGACTAAAATTGCAACTTCTCCTCCAGGGCCCGGGCGCGGGGAAGTTGTCAAGCTGAAACCGAAAATTAAATGCCGCAAGGTCAAGGTTTGCGAGAAAGCCAAGCGGCGAGTGAAATTGGTGAAAAAGAAAAAGGTGGTCAAGGCAAGAATTGCCAAGCCACCGAAGAAAAAGCGGGCGAGGGCGAAAATAAGAAGGAAAAAGATTGTTCCTCGCATCCGCGTAAAAGATAAACCGGAAAGACAATCGCCGCCGCCGATTTACTACATCCGCCCGGAGAGTGATCTGGGCGAATGTTAGGCAGCCGGGGAGCGGCGAAAAATAACTTCCCTCGCAGTGAGTGGGGAAATTAAAAGGAGGAATTTCACATGAGAAGGAAAAATTTATTGGTTTCGGCAATGGTGGCTCTGCTGGTTGGTCTTTTGGCCTTTTCGGCCACGGCGGCGATGGCGGAAACGTTCCTGCCGCATGGCGCGACCATCACCGCCGCCGTTTCCGGCGATACGGCAACTATCACCGTTGCCGGAATTCCCGGAGCCACTCTTGAACGGTACTACTGGGAGTGCATCGACAGCTCTCCCGGTATGACCATCAATCTCAAGCAAGGGAAGCGGTTTCAGGTGATAAGCAGCGGTAAGTATTTACTCATCACACCGGGAATGGTCTCTGGTGGACCCTACAAGCTCATCGGAGTTGGGATTGACTGCAGCAACCCGAAAGGGTGCTGCCTAATCGTGAAGTAACCAACAATCCCGCACCCGCATTGGGATGCGATCTAGCGAAGCTAGACGTATATCCAATGCGGGTCTTTTTTTTGGCAAAATTCAAGCGAGGAAGCAATTCTCAACTGAAAACTTGAACTGTTCTATGAAAAGCTCCTTTTTAGTTCTTATAAAGTTAAGTATTTTTTACTGCCTTTGACTTAATTGTTGCATAAATTTATGTTGATTGTTTCGATTTTGACGCGATTATTATAACAATTCAGCAGTGTTGACAAGTTTGTCCGGCTGTGCTAGCTTCGAAAGTTAAATCCGCAGTATTTTTAGCTTAAATAAATGGAAAATTCGGCTTTGAGGGCATATAATTATCAATTCGTTGAAACCGCCGGCGCTATTTTTATCATCGCGGCGGTTTCGATTTTTATTTTAGCGAATTTTACAGTCGGCTTTAATCTGCCGGTTTATATTTTCGCTACGTTTTTTGGCTTTGCGATATCTTTGTTTTTTCCTCGAAGTGGAGTATATGCCATTATATTTTTAACTTTTGTGTTTGAAAGATTTTTTACTCTGACGCCGATTTATTTTGATCGCATGGAGCATAAACTTTATCCAATAGATATAATTTTAGCGGGCGTGATTTTGGGAATGGCGGTTAAGTTGATTGTTAGCGGAAATTTTTTTCAGCGCTCCTCTGTCTCTTCGGGACATCTCCCCTCGTCTGATATCAGAAGGATTAGAGGGTTTTTAAGATCACCAGATTTACTATTAGCTGTATTTATCCTAGCCAGCGCTGTTTACTTTTTAGTCAGCGTCACATTTGGCCGCGGGGATTTTGCGGTGGCTTTCAGCACTTTTAAGAATTATTTTTTCTACAGTCTTTTTTATTTTATCATTTTATTTCTTTTTAAAGACAAAGAAGATCTAGTCCAGTTTTTAAAATTTTTCCTAGCCGGCGGCATAGCTGTCGTTTTCTTTATAATTTTGGGAATTATAAGAGGTGAAGGATTATGGACAGAGTTCACGCCGCTTTCCACGCCGGGCGCAAGAATTCTGGCTTTTACTCATGGATTTTTTCTTTCAATGGCTTTGCTTATAGCTCTTGTTTGGCTGTTGTTTAAAAAGGGGAGATATAATAATTTTTTGTATTTTTTAGCGCCGGTTTGGGCTATTGGCATTGTCGGGACGTTAATGCGTCATCTTTGGATAAGCCTGTTTTTAAGCCTGGTATTTTTATTTTTGGTTTTGCCGCTGTCTAAAAAGAAAAAATTAGCGAGGATAATTTCCCATTATATATTTTTGTTCGCAGTAGTTATTTTAGCGACTTCTTTTTTAGTTCTCACATTCCCCGATCTTAAATTTTTACAAAGCGCGAGGGATGTTGCTTCAGCGGCTAATCAACGTTTTGTTTCTACCGTTCAGGTGAATTCCGACGAAAGCCTTAACTGGAGAAAGTCGGTTTGGGAAAGCGCCTGGAGGGAATTTAAAGAGAAGCCTTTAACGGGCTTGGGTTATGGAGAAAAAATTCCTGTTGAAATTGGGAAGAAATACCGCAGTTTTGTGGAAGTAAGAAATATTCACAACTCGCCTCTGGCTTTGTTTATTCAAATGGGAGTTCTGGGAATGGCGCTGTTTGTTTCTTTCGCTTGGCTAATTATTAAGCCGGCGCTAAGAGATTTAAGAATCCCTGCGGACAATGACGATTATCAGTTTCTGCGCTGTGTTTTTCTGGCGCTGCTGGCGAACTATTTGATCGCCTTTCTTTTTCAAACTTATTTGGAAACAAATTTACTGGGAATATTCTTTTGGATTATTCTAGGCGGGTTAAGAGTCATACCGAAATTCGCGATTCTTCAATCTAAGAAAGCTTAATGCCAACAAGTTTATTTTATATGGTTTTATGTATGGTTTTATGTAATGTCAATTAACAATGCTATAGCAGTGTTAATTGACATTTGTAATTATTCGTATTTGTAATTATTTGTAGTCATGAGGATTCTCGAGATCAATAAATTTAATCATATCCGCGGCGGAGCCGACAGACACTTCGTAGATTTGGTAAAACTGCTCCAGTCAAACGGAAATGAAGTGGCTGTTTTCGCCATGGAGCATCCGGAGAATAAATATAGCGAATGGTCAGGATATTTTGTGAGCAGGGTTGAATATGAAAAAAAGACTTCTCTTTGTAATAAAATAAAGGCAGTGGCTAGAATTTTTTGGTCGCTTGAAGCTAGAAGGAAAATTTCAAAAATGCTGGACGAGTTCCAGCCAGATATAGTTCATATTCACAACATATATCACCAAATTTCTCCCTCAATTTTGGGCGAGATAAAAAAAAGAAATATTCCAATCGTGATGACTGTCCACGACTGGAAGCTGGTTTGCCCAAATTATTTATTGACCTGTAACGGGAAATTTTGCCGGAGGTGCCTGAAAGGCAGTTATTGGCACTGCTTGCGAAATAAGTGCGTTAAAAATTCTTACGCTAAAAGCTTGGTTTGCGCTTTGGAAATGTATCTGCATCGCTGGCTTAATGTCTATGACGGCAACATCGATTTCTATATTGCTCCCAGCAAATTTGTGAAAAATATTTTAGCAAGGGCTGGACTTTCGGAGAAGAAAATTAAAGTAATTCACAATTTTGTTTGCGAGAATAAAACTCCGGAAGGTTTTCATAAAAATAGGGATGCGGTCGGGACGGGGCCCCGAGCGCTGTATATCGGTAAAATCTCAAAGGAAAAGGGGGTGAATGAGCTTATCGGTATTTTTAAAGGTTTGCCGATTGATCTAATACTGGCTGGAAATAAAGACGAAAAATTTGAAATTCCAAACTTGCCAAACATTAAATACGCGGGTTTCAGGCCTTCGCGGGAAATTAACGAGTTAATTCGAGAATCTGATTTTGTCGTTTCGGCTTCGCGTCTCCCGGAAACATTTGGCTTGATTGCGCTGGAGGCGATAAGCAATGGAAAGCCTTTTGTTGGTTACCGAACCGGCGCTTACAGTGAGGTAATTAAAGATGGCCGGAATGGTTTTTTGGTTAATACTAAGGACGAAATGATTGAAAAGATTAAGCGCGTACTTTCCGGTGGCGGCGAGAAGTTTGATTTCAATACTGAAAAATTCAGCGCCGAAAAATATTATCAGAGAATCGAAAGATTATTTGAGGATTTGACAGCCCGTTAATTATTTGCTAGTTTTTCGTATCCGCTAATTAATCATTATTATTCTTGAAAATATGACAAAAGCTAAAAAAATTTTGGCGGTAGCGGCTTTAGGAACAGCTATGCTTGTTTTCTCTTTCTCGGCTAGCGCCGGAAGCCATCCGAGACTCTACAAGCTTTCCAGTTATAAAGGGGAAATAGGCAAAAAAATAAAAATCAAAGGGAAGCATTTTGGAAAGAAAAAAGGAGAAATAATTTTTGGTGGAGAAAAAGTAAAGATAAAGAAGTGGAGAAAGTCCAAGATCACTTTTTATGTTCCTGCTGTAAAGACGGGTGAAACTTATAAAGTTAGAGTGTGCAGCAAAAGAAATGGCTGTTCCAGGGGCCAAAGGTTCTATGTAACTCGCACCGGCCCGGAAATTTGGAGGATAAAGAATTATAATAACAAGAATAATTACCAGGGCGTTCCCGGAGACAAGATTAGAATTAAAGGCAGGAATTTCAGATCAGCGCGCCATGTTTGGATCTTATTCGGTGATCACGAAGTAGCTCCCGTTAAGAGAAGCAAAAAGAAAATTTATTTTTACATTCCAAATGTTGAACGCGATAAAACCTATTCGGTGAGAGTTACCGACGGCGTGAATGTTTCCAACGCCCAGGATTTTTATTTGAAACCGTAGCGTATTCTGAAATTTATAGAGATTTGCTCCGCGAAATTTATAGAAATTAATTGTTTTAGTATAATGAGAATCGCCTACATCGGTCAAAAAGGAATACCGGCCAAAATTGGCGGCGTGGAAAGATATGTGGATGAAGTTGCCGCGAGAATGGCGCGCGACGGCCATGACGTTTTTGTTTATGTTAGAAATCATTATACCCCGAAGAGAATGAAGAATTATAAAGAGGTGAATTTAATTCATTTGCCTACTATTAAAACCAAACACTTGGACGCCATTACCCATACTTTTTTGTCCACTATACATGCCTTGTTTCAAAATTACGATGTGATTCATTACCACTCGCTGGGGCCGACTTCGCTTTCATTTATACCTAAAATTTTTTCCCGCGGGACCGCGATAATAGCGACTTATCAATCGCAGGATTATGAACATGAAAAGTGGGGAGCGGCGGCTAGAAAATATTTAAAGCTAGGTGAGTTTATTACGTTTAATATTCCAGACAAGATTATTTCAGTTGCTCCGGTTCTGAAAAATTACGGCTTGAGTCATTATGGGAAGGATTCAGTTTTAATTCCCAACGGAATGACCCTTTTTAAAAAAGTTTCAACGTTGGCGGCTTTTAGGAAATGGAAGCTGGGCAAGAAAAAATATATTCTTTGCGTTAGCCGCTTAGTGAAGCATAAAGAGGTCCATATTCTTATTGAGGCCTTTATAAACCTCAAGGCTATGAAGCGAGTAAAGTCCGAGTTTAAACTGGTGATTGTCGGCGGCGGGGCTTATACTGACGATTACGTCAAGGAATTGAAGAAAATGGTTCGCGGCAGAAAGGACATTATTTTAGCCGGTGTCCAAAAGAGAGATAAGTTGGCGGCGCTTTATTCAAATGCTTATTGTTATGTTCAGCCCTCGCGTTCAGAGGGATTGTCACTGGCGCTGTTGGAAGCTATGGGAGCTGGTCTGGCTCCGATTGTGAGCGATATTCCAGAGAATACTTCCGTGATTGAAAAAAACGGTTATGTTTTTAGAGTTGGGGATGTCTTTGATTTGATGAGTAAAATAGAATATTGTATTGGCAACCCTAAAAAAGTTAAGTTAATAGGGAAAGAAGCTCGCAAAATGGTTAAGGAAAAATATAATTGGGATAATATTGTTAGGGATATTTGTCAGGTTTATAAGGAAGCCGTGAACGGGAAGAAGAGCTCGGTGGTTTTAAGAAAGACAAATCTTGCCGGAAGTTCCCGTTGGGGTATTTGGATGTAGGGTTGGCGAACAGTGGTCAATGTCAATAAACAATATATTTTGTTTTTATTTATGAATACGGAATTCTCTGATAAGTTAAAAAGAGTCATAAGCCAGGCAATGTTAGTTGCTGTGTTAGGCGCGGCGGCTTTGTTTGTTTACTCGCTTTTCTTGCCGAAGCAATGGCTGGTAACCGGCAAGGTTGTGGTTTTTCCTTCGGGATTGGCAAGCGCCCAGCGGAATCTGGGTTACGAAGTCGGCAATACGGTGGAAATAGTCAACAGCGATACTTTTAAGAAAAGGGTTTTTCAGGGCCGAGCGCAAAATTTTGCGGGAGCGAAGAATATAAATAATTCGTCCGTGATTTCAGCCGGCTTCATCAGCCGCGAGAATGATATAAAGTCTTATGAAGACTTGCTGGTTAAGCTTCCTGGCGAAATTTCCAATTACACTCGGGATTTATACGACGGGTCTCCCTATAAGTATAAGCTCTTAAGCGATCCGGAAATTTCAGTTGGACCGGTTAAGCCGAATGTAATTCAGAATGTTAGTCTGGGGTTTTTAGGTGGCTTGGCGCTTTATTTTATTTACTGGCTGTTTTTTGATTTATTGAGAGCGCCGATAGAGAAACCTACAGCCGAAGTAAAAACTAAGGTAGGAGAAGTTGAGAAACCAGAAGTTTTTGGAGCAGAAAAGCCAGCCGAACCTCAAATAATTGCTAAGCCCAAAGAAGAGGTTGTTAAAGAGAAAAAAGCGGAGGTTAAAGCTGAAGAACCGGGCCCAAAACCTTCCGATGGAACAGTTCCATCTAACCTTCCAATTGGAAAAAGCGTAGCTGAAGAGGAACCCAGCGACGAAGAAATTAAAGAGAGATTAAATAGATTGATGAGAGGAGAACTTTGAGAAAATTTCTAATCCCAAATTTCTAATTTCTAATCAAATCCAAATGACTAATGACTAAAGTTGTTAATGACTTGTTTTATTTCGTAAGCTGATCTTATAAAATAGAATAAGTTTTTAAAAAGAGCTTTTGAATTGCTCTTTTTTATTTTTATCGATGTTGCTGGGCATCTTATCCGGTTTTGAGCAACAAAATACCGAGTTAGGAACCCGGCCGCCTTGAATGTCTTTAAAATTTTCGCCATGGCGATTTTTTTAAGCATTTTTGTTTAGTCGATAGAGAATTTGGAGATTTCCCGCTGGGTTAACAGGTAAATTTGTTTGCTTTTTTCATCTACTGCAAAATTCTTAACTTTTGAGAACTCTGCGTTTATATATTGAACGACAATTTTCCCTTCTTTGGAATACTGCACGATTCTTTTATTCTCTCGATCGAGAGCGTAGATATAATTAAGATTAGGGCTGGAATAGATTCGTTCTATCTTAAGCGGGATATTGGGAGTTTCAAATTTTAGGCTTTCCTTAAGTTTTCCGCGTGAATATGCCTTAATCTCGTTTTCAAACGCAATCAAAATATAATCGTTAATAGCGAGATTATTGGTTTCGCTGATATCCACCGGAGATCTAAACCAGTTTATGCCTTCGCCGAATCCGCCTTCGGCTCTTGGGTAACGATAAATCTGATTAGCTTTGGGGGTTAGAACGTAAAGATAGGTTAAGTAGGTTTTTATATCGGCTATACTTTGATTCTGCGGAAGCTCGATTTGGTTTTCTTGAAATTTATCGTTAATTGGGGTATGGGAAATAATTTTTCCGCTGTCGGTTAGAATGAAAATGGTTCCCAGATTTGGCATTGAGCAAAGCTGTTCAAAGTTTCCGGCGTCAAGTTCGCTTTTTACTTCTTGGCCTTCTTTCGTTTCAGGATTGATTTTCCAGACGGAATTTTTTTCTCCCAGAGTGAATAGGCAATCTTTCAGGTAAGCGATGTCTTTGGTCGGTTGGGAAAAAGAGAAAATGGTTTCTATATTTTCGATTTTTTTGGTTTGAACGTCATTAAGAATTTCTTGAGTTAATTCCGGCTCTGTTTTAATTTCAACGTCCCGCGCTGGAACAGCGTCTTGCGGAGGAGATTTCTTCGCGTTTAGCAACAACAATGCGAAAATAATTAAAATCGCGAAAACAATTAAAGCCGGTAATAAGACGCGCTTGTTTTTAAGCTTGAGGCTTTTAAGTGTGTCTGTTGATCTAATAAAGCAAGCTTTTGTTTTTTGCGGCAGGGCGGTTTTAATAAGCAGAAGCCAAGATGTTAAGCGGGAGAGCTTATGGTTTTTTACGGCATCGGAATTGGGACTTTTCAATTTTTCGTGCGCGGGCACTCCACGCTTAATTGGATATTTTTTTCTTTTGGCGGAGCGAAATTTTCGGCCGAGACTTATTAGTTTTCTTTTAGTTCGGTTTAATAGAACCGCTGAATTGGAATAAGTATTTCTTAAAAACAAAGTTAGCTTGTCTTTAGCGGAGATTTTGGGCGGACCCTTGTCTGTTTCCTTGATGTAGAGATGGTCTTTTGCTGTTTTCTGTCTGGGGATTTCAACTAACGGCGGTGTTTCCGGACGGCGATCAGCGATGTCAGCGGTGGCTTGTTCTGACATTTCAGCCCCCGTTTTGCTTTTAGCTTGATCGGCGGCCGGCTTGACGCGCGACGCGCTGGAAGCTGATCGTTTCTGCGGGGTAATAACTTTTTCTTCTCTTGCCGGAGAGGTAATTTTGGTTTCGGCTAGTTCTAGAAAATCCAAGATAATTACTCCTGATAATTCTGTGTGGACTTTTAAGGATCCTTCGATTATGTCGCGAAATTCTTCTTTGCTGAAATAGATTGCGTTTTGCTTTATCTCTTCGAGGGAAAATATATCCAACAGGTCGCTTGTGGTAAAGATTAACTTGTCGCCTTTTTCCAGCTTTCCGCCGGAAATGTCTATGAAAGTCTTAAGTGGGTGCGGTTCCTTAACTTCGTCTAAAGTTGATTCTCCGCCAATACTGACGATTTGTTTGTTTCTTATTAGAAAGGCGAAGGTGTGACCCACCTGCGTAAAGTGAAGGTTGTTTCTTTCAAGGATGCCGCCAACAAAATTTATTTTATCGATCCAGCCGACGTTCCCTTTGCGGGCCAGTTCCGCCAGAGCTGAATTAGCCTTCTTTAAAGCAGCCTCGAAGCTTTCCGCTGGCGTTCGGTTGGTTTTAGAGAAATACTCTTTTTTAATGACGGAAGCAAGAAGATTAACTACATAGGATGAATCTTTAGAGGTGTCGTCAATTTTTATTATCCCGAATAGGGTGCCAAGCTTTTGCTGTTCATAGTTTTCCGGCTCGAAAACAAAAGTGGTTCCAAAAGGAGAGAACTCTCTTCTGGAATGAAATAAAATACCTCTGAAATCGCCCTTTAGCTGGCTATTCCCCTTTTTTCTTTGAGTAGCCATATGTTTTGCCTTTGTCGTAATTGTAAATCAAAAGGCGAGAATTATCAATGATCGCAGGATCTGCGCGCAAAATATAGGAATGATTAAGATTTAAGGCATAGACTTATAGTATGCATTACTTTAATAGCGTGTATAGCTTTATATCTTTAGATTTTGGAGTTTTTATAAAATTGGACTTTTTCCTCTAGAGAGTTATACTATAGTTAGCTTTTAGCGGATTAAGCATTAAGCTTTTTAACTATGTCGGAAATATATTCTCAATTATTCGATTCCAAGACTAGAGCCAGGCTGATCAAATTTTTTCTTCTCAACGACGAGCGGGAATATTCGGTCAGAGAAATAACCAAAAAAAACAAGCTGGCTTCGAGGCGGGTTTCCAAGGAGTTAAATCGCCTGGAAAGAATCCGCTTGATTATTCCAAAAACAAAAAAAGGCAGGAGATTTTATCGAACTAATCGGAAGTTTGTTTTTTATCCCGAGCTTAAGGTTCTGGTAATTAAGTCTAATACTTTGCCGGAATGTCAAAGTCTTAGCAAAATAAAGGCACTGGGAAAAATTAAACTGGCTCTTATCTCCGGAGTTTTTCTTAATTACTCTAAGAGTCGAACCGATCTTTTAATTGTTGGAGATGAATTAAGTAGAGCCAAGCTTAAGCACCTTTTGGAGAGTCTAGAGGCCGAGGTTGGCAAGGAAATTAATTACTCTATTATGAATTCGACGGAATTTAAATATCGGCTGGACATGCTGGATAAATTTATAATGGATTTTTTAGAAGCGCCTTACGAAGAAATCATAAATAAAATTCCTAATCTTAAGCAGATTGCGGCCAATCGAAGAAAAAAGAGCTAATAAATTTCTAATTGACCTAATTGACCTAAAAATATCTAATACCCAATGACCAATGACCAAAAATTTCCCTTTGGTAATTCGAAGTTTGGGATTTGATTACCTGCCTGCAGGCAGGCAGGGAGCAATTAGAAATTAGGTTAATTAGAAATTGGGAGCTGTATTCTATGCTTTTGTTTTATGTCTTAATTGTTATTTTAGCTGTTGTTGTCTTGGCTCTCGCGTGGTTGATTTTTAATTTGAAAAAGAAACTTAGCGAATCGTCGGAGCAGAAAAACGAACTTGGCCAAAGAATAGAATTTTTGGATAAGAAAATTGCGGAAAGCAACAGCCAGGTTGTGAGCAGCTTGAGCAGCCAAATCCGTCTCTTGTCGGAAAACTTGGGAGGATCTCTGCAGACGGTTCAGAAAAGCGTTGACCAGCGTTTGGGGGAGAATACCAATCGGCTGGACAACGCTAGCAAGTCCTACGCCGAGGTGAAGGAGCAGCTGGCTAAATTACAAGAGCAAACCAAAAAAGTTTTTGAGGTTGGGAAGGATATGTCATCCCTTCACGAAATTTTAAGAGCTCCAAAGGTAAGGGGAGTGATGGGCGAGTTTTTGCTTGAGAATCTGTTAAGCCAGATGTTGAGTCATGATCACTATTCTTGTCCATATACCTTTAGAAGCGGCGAGAAAGTTGACGCGGCGGTAAAGCTCAAAAATTATCTTATCCCAGTTGACTCGAAATTCCCGCTGGAGAACTTTAAGAAAGTGTCCGAAGCTCACAGCGAAGCGGAAAGAATCGGATTTAAAAAACAGTTTGGCTTGGATGTTAAAAAACATATCAACTCCATAGCGGAGAAATATATTTTGCCGGATGAGGGAACAGTGGATTTCGCTCTTATGTATGTGCCGGCTGAAAATGTTTATTATGAGATTATAAGCCATAAGTTCGGCAACGTCAGTCTTTTTGATTACGCCATGGGAAAGAGAGTGATTCCAGTATCGCCTAACACTTTTTACGCTTATCTTGGAACGATCGTAATGGGGCTTAAGGGAATGAAGATTGAGAAAAACGCTAAAGTGATTTTGCAGAACTTGAAGCGGCTGGAAATTGAATTTGGGAAAATAAGAGACGATTTTGTTGTTTTGGGAACGCACCTTAAAAATGCCCAAGGCAGGTACGAGTTGACCGACAAGCGAATGAATAAATTTGAAAATCAGCTTGAGAAGTCCAGAGATAAAGAATTAGAAGAGCCTAAAGCGGCTGTTCAGATAGGGCAAGCGCCGGGTAAGCAGAGTTAATAGTTATAGGGAAATAGGCTATAAGCTGTAGGTCAGGTTGCAGGCGGTAGACAATGGGAATTTTATTTTTATGTTTAACTCCCATAATCTATGACCTATAACTTGTCCCACCGCCTATAACTTGTTTCCCTATGACTAATGTTAAAGCATATGCCGCTTAAAAATTGGCGAGAAATGATTAGAGAAAAGGTTAGAGCTTTTTTTTGGCACGGCTTTTGGACTGATCCGGTTATTTTTTTTGCCGTGACGCTTTCTTTTTTGGTTAATTTAGGAATTTGGGCAGCTCTTTTTTGGACCATAGAGCCAATCCCAATTATCCTGCATTACAATGTTTATTTTGGAGTGGACGCTATCGGTGACTGGAGAAATGTTTTTATAATGCCGTCGTTGTCTCTGCTTTTATTGTTTATTAATCTTGTGCTTTCCAGATATTTTTACTATAAAGAGAAACTGGCTGCTTATCTTTTTGCTGGATTAGCGTTTATTCTGCAGGGACTGATGGCGGTGGGTGTGGCGAGCGTGATATTGATTAACTTTTGAGATCTCTACGAACTACGGTAATTCTCTACGAATTACGAATTTCTTACGAATATACGAATCAATGTTTAATTTAAGTGAACTATGTTTGTAAATTCATTCGTATATTCGTATGCGATTAGTAATTCGTAGAGAGGTTCGCGTAGAGACACACCCATGTTTTCTTATCCTAACCCCAGAACGACTGATCCAATCGAGCGCCGTCGACAGAGGATTTTTGAATTCATTCCAGGTTTTTTGACTTGGTTCACTCTGATTGGAATGTTTGTTTTTTCTTTTTTGCTTCCTGTGTGGGTAGCGGTTTTTATTATTGCTTTTGACATTTACTGGCTGTTCCGCACGATTTATATTTCCTTTTATTCTGTGGTAGCTTATCGAAAGTTGGAGCGTCATAAAAGAATAGACTGGATGGATTGCTGTCGCAAAATTAGCGATCCCGATAATTTCCTAAATCAGGTTTCTTTAGAGTTAAAAAAATTGAAAAAAGAATACCGAAAAAAAATATGGAGATTTTCCAAAAGCTGCAAGGCTATTAAAAAGAAAATTTGCTCTGTTAGAGAGATTAAAAAGGAGATTGAGTCGGTGATAAAAAACAAGGACAAAATGCTGGACTGGAATGAGATTTATCATGTAGTTATGTTTCCCACCGCCAACGAGGGTCCGGAAATTATTGAGCCGGCTATTCAAGCCGTGGCTGACTCTGATTATCCAAATGACAAGTTTATCATTCTTCTAGCCACCGAAGAAAGAGAAGATAAGAAAAAGCGGGAGCATAAAATAAATTATCTTAAAAGCAAGTTTGGGAACAAATTTTATGATTTCTTGGTGACTGTTCATAAAGTTGAGAAAGGAGAAATGAAGGCCAAGGCTTCCAACACAACCTTTGCCGCCAAACGTCTTAAGAAATACTTAGAGGCCAGAAAGATTCCTCTGGAAAAAGTTATACTCTCTAATTTCGACTGCGATACTTGCGCTCACCCGCAGTATTTCGCCGCTCTGACTTTTAAATTTATTACTGACCCCAAACGTCTGCAGTTTGCTTATCAGCCGCTGCCGATGTATCACAACAACATTTGGGACACCAACGCTTTTGTCAGAATTATAGTGACCGGTTCTTCTTTTTGGCATATGATTAAAGCTATGCAGCCGGAGCACATGGTGACTTTCTCCTCACACTCCGAGCCGTTTAAAACGATTGTTGACGTGGATTACTGGCCGGTGAATGTCATAAGCGAGGACAGTGTTATTTACTTCAAGTGCTTCAATTACTTTAACGGCGATTATCAAGTGAAACCGGTTTATTTGCCTGTTTCGCTGGACGCGGTTTTGACTAGTAGTTACTGGAAAACGGTAATTAATCAATATAAACAAAAGAGACGCTGGGCTTACGGCATCGAAAATTTTCCTCTACTGGCGAGAGCGTTTTTGAGAAACAATAAAATAGCTCTGACTAAAAAGGCGCGTCACCTTTTTACCATGCTGGAGGGGCATCACTCTTGGGCGACCAATGCCGTTATTATCGCTTTCTTGGGATGGTTGCCGGTGATTCTCGGCGGATCGGAGTTTAATGAAACCGTTTTATCGCACAATCTCCCTTACATTACCCGCAACTTAATGAATTTAGCGCTGATAGGGTTAATAGTGTCAATGTTTTTAAGCTTGTTGCTGCTTCCGCCTCGTCCGCGGCACTATTCACAAAAAAGGTATATCTATATGTTTCTGCAATGGTTCTTAGTTCCTGTTGTGACTGTTTTTTTGGGCGCTGTCCCGGCCATTGACGCTCAAACCAGAATTATGCTTGGCAAATATTTTGGAGAATTTTGGGTGACGGATAAGATTAGAAAAAAGGGCTGAATGTTGAATTTCAAAATCCATTCGAGGTTTCACCTCGAATAACTCGAATAAGATGTTTGGCTGCGGGGTAAACAAATTTATTCTTCCATTTCTATTTTCTTTTGGGATAACAGTTATTTCCATCTTTTTTTTGCTATGGCTTGGCGGAAAATATAATTTAAAACTGGTCCGGAGATTTGGCGGAGCGGTGATAGTCCTGTCATTTATTTTACTGGTTTTGCTAAATAAGGATTTGATAATTACTAAACCAATGGCGGGAATTATCGTAGGCAGTTTTCTGGTTTTAGCTTTTGGCCTTTTGGACGATATTAAGAAACTAAGCTGGAGAACACAGTTGTTTTTCCAAACAATTATTGCGGCGGCGGCAATATCCCTTGGGGTAAAAAGCGATTATATCGCCAGTCCCTTAGGTGAAGTGATTAATCTCGAGAACCCCATTTTGTACCTAACACTTTATGTCTTATACTTCCTACTCTTTATGAACGCGCTTAACTGGCTGGATGGAGTTGATGGTTTAAGCGGCGGGGTTACTTTTGTGGCATTGACGATTGTTTTTGCGTTAAGTTTCAAGCCGGAAGTGAATCAGCCGGCGGTGGCTATCCTATGCGCTATTGGCGGCGGGGCTGTGGCTGGCTTCCTTTTTTATAATTTTAGCCCGGCTCGCATTTTAGCGGGAACATCGGGCGCAATGTTTTTTGGTTTTATCTTAGCCAGTCTTTCTATTTTTGCCGGAGCTAAAATTGCCACCGTGCTTATGGTAACTATTATACCCATCCTTGATTTATTATCGGTTGTCTGGGAAAGATATGCCAGCGGCCGGTCGATATTTTTCGGTGACAGAGGCCGCCATCTTCATTTTAAATTATTAAAGCTTGGGATGAGCGAGAGAAAAATTGCGTTCGTGATCTGTTCGGCCAGCGCTTTGATGGGAATTTTAGCTCTTCGGGCGTCGCAGATCGAGAAGATTATAATTGTTGTCCTATTCTCCGCGGGATATTTTTGGTTTCTAAATGGATTCTTAAAACAAAAAATTTGATTTATCAGAAGATAGTCTGGGATATAATTCTTAGCATGGAATTATTTAAGCTGTACGAACAAGGAGCTAGCCTGCCCAAG
>CAZIWW010000010.1:0-22824 GCA_964543275.1 uncultured Bdellovibrionales bacterium
TTTAGCGCATATTACAAGCAGATTTCCCTGAAGCGTCCCATTCGATATTTAGTAGAGGAAAAGATTGTGAATGAAAATTCAAGTGGTCGAGTTTTTCAGTTGAGACCAGACATACAATTTTTCCAAAATTCTAAAAATCCGGTTTTAATTATAGATACTAAGTATAAGATATTAAATGACTTTGGAGATAAAAAAGAAGGAGTAGCGCAAAGCGATTTATATCAGATGAATGCGTATGCAAAAAAATATTTCTGCTCTCAAATTATTTTACTTTACCCTCGTTTAGCAAAACAGAAAGACAAAAATATTAAATTCGTAATTGATAAAAAAGATGTTGTCGTGCATGTTAGAACGGTTGATTTAACTCGTGATTTCAAGAAGATGAAGGAAAGAAATGAACTAAAAAAGGAAATAAGTCAAATTATAAATGTTTAATTTAACTATTAGGAAGATTAAAATAAACAGAAGCCAGAGCCTAAAAAATTCTGGTTTTTGTATGAAGACGGTATAAAAATTGCATCAATGAGCCGGAAAGATCGCAAAGATCGCACACAGGGCGGAATTTGACGAAAGAAAAGAAAGGTATAATTCCTCTGCTACAGCAAGATTTCCCGCTCGTATTTTAGAAGTTGGACGTCGAGCATCTACCTTATCACCGTTCCCCGAAATTCCTTACCATTCAGATAATTTTCCAAATTATCAAGCTTCTTACCGTTCATTATTGCTACTTCCATATTGCTTTCATTCGCTACTTTAGAGGCTATAGGATCAAACGGCACATTCATTCCCGGGTCCCATTTATCCCCCACCATATTTCTGTAGTCCACCCATGAAATTTCTTTTATTTTTTTGGCGTCTTTAAATTTCTTTGGATCTTTATTGTAAACATAATCTATATTGGATAAGTTTATTACTGTTCCAGCGTCGTATTCTTTAGCCAATATTACAGCGTCGAAATCAGTGGAAACTCCCGGACGCCAGCCGGAGCCGATTAAAATTTTTTCTCGGAAGTCAAATCTCTCATAGGGGTTTTTGTTTATTCTGGGGTGAGCGAATTTTCGAAAAATCGTTCGCAAAAGGTGAGCGTTAAGCCGCGTGGCGTGAATGCCAATCCAGTCTTTATCTTCATTATTTAGAACTCCAATTTTAGAGATAGCTTTTTGGTATTTGCGGGCAATAAATCCTCCGCCCGCTACTAAAATAAACCGCTTTTTATTCTTTATAAATTTTAAGATCAGATTTTTAAACTTTTTCAAAAACCTCCAATCGATTTCCTCGCCCGGGACAATAAGTGATCCTCCCAACGAGATAACCACGATCTTATTTTTCTTCATGGTATAAATAATTATTTTTTAGCTCATACAAAGAGCGGATTGATTTCCGCTCCACCTTCTTTCCTATTAATATCACAAATATTATTTTCCTGCAAGAAGCTGCTCTGATAACTACCAATAAACAATAATCGGTGTCTAAGAAGAAGTATGCAAAAAAGGATTTTTGAATTATTTTTTATTAAATTAGTAAGTGTCGAAATTGCATCATTTTTTATGCGACCGCAATAAAAATAAGGAAATTTGTTTTTATAATATTTATAATATAATATGAATACATAAAATAGGGAGTAAGAGTAAGAGTAAGAGTAAGAGTATAGTGAGAACGAGAAAAGGATGGAAAGGATGGATAAGTAGATAAGTGAAAAGAAAAGCGAAAGCTGCCATTTGCTTTTCATTTTATGCAACACTTTGCCGGCTTATATCCCCTGCTCTCGGCATCTTCTTTTGAGGAAAAGCAAACTCTGTTTTCCGGTTTTATTTTATTGGCCCACCTGCAGTTTGGCAAATGATACTTGTCGGAATTTTTACTGCCAACGAAGGCGCATTCTTTAGTTTCTGCGCTTGCGCTTCCGGTTTCACTCTCTTCTGTTGGTAACGATTGACTGCCGGCATCGGCTTTAGGATTAGTATGACTTTTACTCTCACTGCTCCCTTCAACTACTCCCGTCAGACAATTATTCTTCTCAATTACAATTCCCCGCTCTGTTCTTTTATCGTTATAAAGAAACCCTGCTTCAAAGGAAATACCGGCTATTAAAATTATTCCCACTGCTAAAATAATTTTATCCTCGTATTTAATCCAGAAGTTTTTCACTTTAAACCAAAGACCAGGTTTACTCTTATTCTCACCACTGCTACCATCAAGGGTTGACATAGAAGGTATTATAAATTATTATTCTAATGTTAAATTCCGAAGTTTTGAGCTTTGAATTTTAAGTTTTGAGTTTTTAATTATATGGCTCATCGTAAAGCTGGCGGAGCGACCCAATTAGGCCGCGATTCAATATCCAAGAGGCTGGGGGTCAAAAAATTCGCCGGGCAAAAAGTTATCACTGGAAATATCATCATCCGCCAGCGCGGAACCAAATTCCGACCAGGCAAGAATGTTGCTCGCGGAAATGATGATACGCTTTTCGCCGTGGCTAACGGCGTGGTTAAATTCTCTACCAAAAAGATTCGAAAATTCACTGGCAGATTGGAAAGAGCGCGGTTTGTGAGCGTAGAATAATCGTAATTATTCTAGCTAATATTAGAAATTAACTCAAGCTCCACGGCCATATAATGAACATCGCCGAGACAGACATGACTCCTAGAAGAAACAGGCAGGCGTAAAAGATTTGCGCAGACGTAGGTTTGCAACCCGATCTATATTATTTTTTCTCCAACGCTGCACGCACAAACTCCTTAAACAACGGATTCGGTTTTAACGGCGAAGAGGTAAACTCCGGATGGAATTGGGCGCCGAGAAAAAATGGATGTACGTTTTGGGAAAGCTCGACAATCTCCATTAGGCGGCCGCCGGGAGACTTGCCGCTAAAAATTAAACCTTTTCTCTCCAACTTTTCAATATACTCCGGGTTAATTTCCCAGCGATGGCGATGGCGTTCGGAAATAATTCTATCTTTGTAGGCATGGTAAGCAATCGTATTTTTCTTGATAACCGCTGGGTAAGCGCCAAGACGCATAGTGGCGCCAAAATTACTGTCTTCTAAATTCTTCTTTTGCTCGGGCATAATGTCAATGACCGGGTTTTTTGTTTCACGGTTGATTTCAGTGGTGTGAGCATCTTTAAGTCCCAGCGCGTGCCGAGCAAATTCAACCACGGCTAATTGCATTCCGTAACATAACCCCAAATAGGGAATTTTATTCTTGCGGCAAAACTCAATGGCTTTTATTTTTCCTTCCACTCCTCTTTCTCCAAACCCACCGGGAACAATAATGCCCGAATATTTTTTTAAACTCTTTATTCTCTGCGGATATTTCTCGAACTCCTCGCTGTTTATCCAATGAATTTCCGGTTTTCTCTTGAAAAGGTAGCAAGCGTGCTTGATAGCTTCGATTACAGAAATGTAAGCATCCGACAAGACAAAATCTCCCGTGCCAAAATATTTTCCCACAATGCCGATGGCTAATGGCTTTTTTGAAGCTTTAATATTTTTAACCAATGCTTTCCACTTCTTCATGTTTTTGCCCCTTGGCTTGAGGTTCAGTTTCTCTAAAACAATATTGCTAAGATCATCTTTTTCAAAATTAACCGGAACCTCGTAGACGCTGTCTATATCCGGAGCGCTGATTACATCGCCTTCGCTGACACTGCAATGGTCGGCTATCTTCTCCTTCCTTTTCTTGTCCAAAGCCAGTTCGCTTCTGGCAATAATAATATCGGGCTGAACGCCGTAAGAGTTGAGAGTGCGGACGGCGTATTGGGTTGGTTTGGTTTTCATTTCTCCTATCTTCGATGGGACGGGCAAATAGCTCACTAGAATAAAAATCACATCTTGAGGATTTTTAAGCTTCATCATTCTGGCCGCTTCGATAAAAAGAATATTCTGATATTCCCCGACCGTTCCGCCAATCTCGATTAAAACTATATCAGCTTTTGACTTTTGTTGGGCTTTGATTATTCTTCGGATTACCTCCTTGGGAACATCGGGAACCGCCTCCACACACTTGCCGGCGTATCCCAAGCCGCGCTCCCGATCAATAACGCTTTTGTAAACCAAGCCGCCAGTCATATAATTAGCGCTTGGCAAAACTATATTCATAAATCTTTCATAGTTTCCCATATCCTGATCTGTCTCCATTCCATCATTCAATACAAAAACTTCCCCATGTTCAGTTGGATTCATAGTCCCGGCGTCGACATTGAGATAAGGATCAATTTTCATAGCCGTCACTCGGAACCCTCTGGATTGCAAAATTTTGCCGATTGAAGCCGTGGAAACACCTTTTCCCACCCCGCTCATCACTCCGCCTATAACGAAGATGTATTTTGGTTTTCTCATTAGGTTCGTCTTTACGAATTACGAATTTAGTACGAATATACGAACAAATGTACTATCCAGTCTGACAAATTTCTCAGGCTGTAGCATTAAATTCATTCGCATATTCGTATGGATTCGTAATTCGTAAAGAATTCTACAAAAAATAAGGGCGAGAAATTCTCTACCCCTATTTTAGATTATAAAAATACTTAATTATTATTCTTCCTGGCTTACTAAAATTACTTTCATATCAGCTTCCAATCCATGGTCCAAATCAAAATGAACATCATATTCACCCAGCTCTTTTATAGATTCGTCCAACTTTACAGCAGACGGATTGATAATCACTCCCTCGTCCTTTAGAGCCTTGGCAATAACTTTTTCATTAACGGAACCAAAGAGCTTTCCGTCCTTTTCTTTTACCTTTATATACAGCTCCCGTCCTTCTAATTGCTCAGCCAACTTCTGCGTTTCCTCCAGTTCCATTTTAGCCTCTTTTTCTTTCTTTTGTTTTCTTGCTTCACTATCCTTTATTGCCTGTTCCGTGGCTGCCACCGCCAGCTTTTCGGGAATTAAAAAATTCCTGGCATAGCCGTCGGCCACCTCTTTAACCTCTCCCTCCTTGCCTAAATTCTCAACATCTTTAAGTAAAATAACTTTCATAATTTTAATCGTCAACCAGTTTTGTTTTAATTATAGACGAAAATCTAAAATAGTAAACCACGCTAGTTAAGATAAACCTTGGCATCCAAAATCTGCGCTTGACTTCCATCATTATATATCATTAACGGATTAATATCAATTTCCGAAACTTGAGGATTTTCGAAAGTCATATTTTCCACGGCCAGTAAAATTTTTGCGATTTCATTCAGGTCATATCCACTTTCTCCTCTGAATCCCTTGAGAACTGGATAGATTTTAAGCCCGCTAATTTTTTTCTTAATCGCATTGGCGCCAAGCGGCGGAATAAGAATTAGCCTGTCTTTTAAAATTTCGGCGTAGGTTCCGCCCGCCCCGCAAATAATTACCGGCCCAAAAGTTTTGTCGCGCTTCATTCCGATTATAAGTTCTAATCCGGTTTTTAACATCGGCTGGATTAGAAACCGACTGGCGTTGGTTGATTTTTTAATTCTCTGAAAAGCCGATTTAAGTTCTTCTTCATCTTGAATATTTAATATAACCCCTTTTTTCTCCCAGCGGTGAATAATTTTAGGATCGTTAGTTTTTAAAACGCAGGGGTAGAAGATATCTTCGGTATTCAGCTTTTCAAGAGAGTCAAAAATTATTGACTTTGCCAGCGGCAACCCATATTTTTTAAAAATATCATTTACTTCCTCCCAGAAAAGCACTTTTCTTTTCTCGCCAAGCGCTTTTTTAATACAAGGGCTAACTTTTGCAATAGGCGGCTGTTCTCTTAAACCAATAGCCCGCTTACTTTTACCAAATCTATATCGAACAACCTTTTCCAGCGTTCGGAGAGCTATCCCAGGGCTGTCAAAGTTAGCAACACCATTAAAGCCAAGAAGATTTTTAGCTTTGTTAATTTTAACCCCTCCCATAAAACAAGCAGCTACTGAAGAGAATTTGTCTTTATGTCTAGATATAATTTTAGCCACTTGGTCGGGATCAGTTTGGGATTGAGGAGTAAGAATAACAAGTAAAGGATATTCTTTATATTTCGCGGAAAGCCGATCTAGCGCCTTCTTGTATCTGTCGGGGTCTGCGTCGCCTAAAATATCAATGGGGTTCTCTTCTGAAGCGCCGATAGGCAACAGTTTCTTAATTTTTTTCCTAAAGTCACTTGTGAATTTTAAAAGTTTTAAGTCTTTTGATTTGCCGATACAGTCAGACGCCAGCACCCCGGGGCCGCCAGCGTTTGTCACAACAATAACCTCCTTTTTTTCTGGAGACGCTTCAGAACTCAAGAGTTTGATTAAGTTTTGAAACTCGCTAATGTTCTCGGCTACTATAATATTTAATTTATTGAATATTGCTCTAATTACTTCCTCATCTTGAGCTAAGGAGCCGGTATGCGAAGAAACAGCTCTCTTTCCGGCTTCAGTTCTTCCCGCTTTAAGCACGACCACTGGCTTTTTTTGAGCCGCTTTGCCAACCGCTTGGACAAATTCTCTCCCATTTTTAATATCTTCCAAGTAAATCGCGATAACCTGCGCGTCATTATCTTTAATAAGATGATTGACGATATGACTCTCGTCTAAGTCTGCCTTATTGCCGATGGAAACAACTTTGGAAAATCCAACCGACGCGTTTTTAGCCCAATCCAAAAGCGCCACCGCCAAAGCGCCGGACTGGGAGACGATAGCAACTTTTCCGGATTTAAAGCCACCGCTTGCGAAAGTAGCGTTTAGCTTTGCCTTTGAATTTATAAAGCCAAGGCAATTAGGACCAAGGATATTAATGCTATGTCTTTTCGCCAGTCGTGATAATTTTTCTTCCCGTCTTTTCCCTTCTTTGCCGATTTCTTTAAATCCGGATGAGATAACCACAAAATTGGAAATTTTCGGCCGAGCTTTAATCCCATCTTCAATAACACTTTTCACCGCCAAAGCGGGAATGGCTACTAAAGCTAAATCGATTCTCTGTTTGACTTCGCTCAAATTCGCGTAACACTTACTCTTCCCTATTCGCGAGTGACTAGGGTTGACATAAAAAAGTTTGCCTCGCCAGCCGGCTCTTTGAATGTTTTCAATTAAAATATTGCCCAGTTTATTTTTCTTGGGCGACGCGCCGACAACGGCTATAGACTTTGGATTGAAAAATGGTTCGAGATCCCGCATACCTTTTGAATTACAAAGCTTCTAAAGTTTAGTTTTCTTCGTCTAGTTAGTGTTTTTATATTTCTTTTGCCTCTAACGACTTTATTTTCTTTAGGATTTCTTTTTGCGTTAACAGTCCTTTTGTAGTCCCTGTATATCGCACCACGCTAGCGCTGTTGGCAATGCCGGCCTTTAGTGATTCTCCAAGTGATTTATTTTTCAAGAAGAACCCCAAAAATCCGCTCATAAAAGCGTCGCCTGCTCCGGTCGTATCGATAACTTTAACCTTTGAAGCTGGACAATGCAGAATTCCGCTGTTGTTACTTGCGTAGGCCCCGTTTATTCCGTCGGTAAGGCAAACAACTTTCGGTCCGAGCTTGTGCAGTATTTTTACTAAATCTTTTATATCTTTCGCGGGCAATTTTAGTTTTGCCGCAATTTCCAAAGCCTCGTTGTAATTAAGTAAAATTATTTTGGACCACTTTAGCATTTTTTTCAGATCAACAAATCCGTCTATAATTTGACTGGTGCTGGGAGCGAGAATTAAACTAGCTTTTTGTTTTTTAACGACCCCTAGAATTTTTTCGGATTGTTTAGACCAGTCGCCGGTCAGGGAAGAGACACAAAACCACTTAGACTTTATTTTACCCAAATTGCTTAAGTCTATTTCGCCTGAAGATTTCTCGTAAAAGATAATTCTCTCTCCTGTTTTTTGATCAACTAGTATTGTTGACAGCGGACTTTCTCTTTGGAAATTAATTTTAATAAGCGAAACGTCTACTTTGTGTTTTTTTAATTCCTTGACTACCCAGTTTTTATGAGAGTCTCTGCCTAGAGTAGTAATTAGAGTTGAGTTTAAGCCAAGTTTCTTAGTCCCAATAGCAACATTAGCGGCTACACCGCCAATATTCTTCACAGCATTATTAACACAAATTTTCTCTCCAAGCTCAAATCCTAGCCACTTTGGGGCTAACTTGTTTTTAGGAGTCCTGAAGATTTTCCCTCGGTCAGTTGTTAGGATAATATCCTTAGTCGCCGAGCCGACGGCAATTAAATCATAAAGCATACGCTGTCAATAAATTGCTTTTTATAATTTGGTTTTTCAAAACAAACTTTTTAATTTCATCTCCGGCGTTTTCTCAATTTCCAGTATATCACAAATTGTTGGAGCAATATTCCCTAAAACACCGCCAGAGTCCAATTTCTTCTTTTTTAAACTGTCATTGCAAACTATAAACGGCACTGGATTTTTAGTGTGGAAAGTCACAGGCAGTTTGGCTTTTTTATCCCACATACAGTCGGCGTTTCCATGATCAGCCGTCACAAACAAATATCCGTCCCGCTCTTTAATTTTTTTGTAAAGCTTGTTTACTTCTCCATCTACTGCCTCCGCGGCTTTAATAGTTGCCTTTATATCCCCGGTGTGCCCCACCATATCCGTATTGGCGTAATTGACAACAATGAAATCGTGCTTATCCTTTTTAATTGAGTTTAAAATCTTAAAGGTAATCTTTTCGGCCGACATTTCGGGAATCTTCGCGTAAGAATCGGTAATCGGAGAAGGGATCATTATTCTTTCCTCTCCCGCGACGGAATCGGAAAAGCCTCCGTTTAGAAAGTATGTGATGTGAGCAAATTTTTCAGTCTCGGCGATGTAGAGCTGTCGAACGGCTCTAAAAGCTACCGGCAAAGTTCCAGTATGAGTCTTTCCCGGAAAAGCCGTATGCAGCGGAAGGTCAGGACCGAAGTCGGTCATAGCCGCAAAATATAGGTTATTAAGTCGAGGTTTGGGCAATTTAACCTCTCCAGATTTGTCAAGAACAAAAAGTTTGGAAAACTGCCGAGCACGGTCAGACCGCAAGTTATAAAATACTACCGCGTCATTATCTTCTATTTTAGCGATTGGCTTACCGTTCTCGGTTATAACCGAAGGTCCAATATATTCGTCCCCAATTCCCATTTTGTAAAAATACTCAATGGCTTTTTGAGAGCTGGAAAATTTCTTACCACTGTTGTTCACTAAAAGATCGTAAGCCTTCTTCAAGCGGTCCCAATTTTTGGCGCGATCCATAGCGTAAAAGCGACCGATCACAGTGGCTATTTTCCCTATCCCGACTGACTTTGTAATTTTTTCCCAAGCCTTCAGGTGTTCAGGAGCGCTTTTAGAATAGGAGTCTCTTCCGTCGGTAAAAAAATGAATGAAGACATTTTTAACTCCATTTTCCTTAGTCAAAAGCAGTAAAGCTCGCAAATGATACGGACGCATATGAGGGCTATCCTCATTGCCCAAAAGCCCCATAAGATGAAGATTGGAATTATATTTCTTCACATGTTTCACTGCTCCCTTCAGAACGGGATTTCGAAAAAAACTTCCGTTATTAATGCTTTCGGAAATTATCCGAGAGTCCTGCTCAACTATTCTCCCGGCTCCAATATTCATATGTCCGGTTTCGGAACCGCTGACCTGATGACTATCCAAGCCCACCGCATTCCCATGAGCAGCCAGTTCGCAATAAGGATATTCTTTAGTTAGAAAATCAAAAGTAGGGGTTTTGGCGAGATGAATAGCGTTAGTATCATCTTTCGGTCCGATTCCCCAGCCGTCCAATATAACTAGAATGGAAATTTTCTTATTATTCATTAAAGTGAACTTTGAAGTTTTAACGACATAAATAGGTTATAGGAAAATAGGTTTTGGGCTGTAGGTCACTACCGCAATCCTACAATCTGCGACTTATGGCCAGTCCTGCAGTTAACGACATATCCGCTATGACTTAATCATCTCTATCTCCATCAGACGGTTATACTTCGCGACTCTTTCTCCCCGGCAGGGAGCGCCGAATTTAACGAACTCGGCGCCGCATGCCACGGCCAAGTCAGCTATGAAATCGTCGCAGGTTTCGCCGCTGCGGTGGGAAATAACGCATTTGATTTTATTCTCTTTAGCTTTTTTTATGAAATCAATTGTTTCTGTGAGCGTTCCGATTTGATTAGGCTTTACGATAGCCGCGTTGCAGGCTTCAAATGATACGGCTTTCTCGAGACGTTTGACGTTAGTAGTTAGTAAGTCGTCTCCAATTACTAAATCCTTTTCGTTCTCACTCAATCTTCGATTCATTTTTTTCCATCCTTCCCAGTCATTTTCTTCCAAGCCGTCTTCAATTGAAGAAATGCTGTGTTTTAATTTCCACTCTTGATAAAGAGAAATTAGGCGCTCGCCTTCCAAGGAGGTATTTTCTGGTTTTAAAGTATAGCAATTTTGCTCCTGATTAAAAAAATTCGAAGCCGCCGCGTCTATTCCCAAAGACACTTCTTTATTTAATTCATATCCGGCTTCCTCTGTCGCTCTTACCAGATAATCAAACGCTTCCGTTTGACTCTCAAGATTTGGAGCAAAACCGCCTTCGTCCCCGACTCCAGCAGAAAGTCCAGCGTTAAGAAGCAGCTCTTTTAGTTTATGATAAACTTCGCTGGCGCATCTCACCTGGTCGGATATTCTCCTGAATCCATAAGGAATAATTTGAAATTCCTGAATAGAAAGACCGGAGTCGGAATGTTTACCTCCGTTGATTATGTTAAAAAAGGCGACCGGCATCTTTCGAGATTTCTTAAATTTGTAAGTCTTGGCAATATATTGGAATAATGGGATCTTCTGACTAATCGACGCCGCTCTGGCGCAAGCCAGTGAAACGGCTAAAATCGCGTTGGCTCCTAGTCTTGACTTGTCTTCTGTCCCGTCAAGGTCGTTAAGGATTTTATCAATCCTCCTTTGAGAAGTAACTTTAAGGCCGGTAAGATTTTTTTGAATAACCCCATTAATATTCTCGCAGGCAGACAAAACACCCAAGCCTCCGTACCGTTTTTCTTTGTCCCGCAGTTCCACAGCCTCAAAAGATCCAGTCGAAGCGCCGGAAGGCGCCGCGGCCGTTCCAACTGTACCGTCATCTAAAAAAATACTGGCTTCAACCGTTGGATTTCCGCGGGAATCAAGAATCTCAAGAGCGGTGATTTTTTTGATTTTAATCATAACTCTAATTACTTATACCATAACCTTAACATAAAAAAGTGAGAAAAGAAAACTTTTCCATTCTGTATAAAACACCCAATATTTGTTGAGTGTCGGATATCCAGTTAGTTTTAAAGCGTTATCTAATACTTCTCCAACGCCTCTATCCCAGGCAGTTTTTTCCCGCTTAAAAATTCCAGCATGGCGCCGCCGCCGGAGGAAATAAAGTCAAAGCACGGGATATTCCTTTGAGAGCTGATAAATTCAATTGTTTCTCCTCCGCCTGCGATTTTGTAGGCGTCAGCTTTGCACAAAGCCTTAAGAATCTCTTGAGTCCCTCGGGCGTATTTATTCTCTTCAAACTTGCCCATAGCTCCGTTCCAGATTAAAAACGAGGCGGCTTCAATAACAGCTTTATACTTTTCAATCGTCCTTGGTCCAATGTCCATATTTTTATCAATATAGTCTTCCGGCAAGATAACGTTATCTCTAAGCCTTACTTTTTTCTCCCGCGCCTCCACCGCGACTCTTCCTCCTGCCAAAACAACGTCGTAATTCTTGGACAAGCCCTCGATAACCGGCAGTTTGGTTTCTATTTTAGCTCCTCCAATAATAGCGATACAAGGCCTCTTAGACGGCTCTGCGGCTTGGTACAGCTCTTTAATTTCTTTTTCAAATGCCAAGCCGGCGCAACTGGGCTTATATTTCGGAATGGAAACAACGGAAGCATGTTTTCGGTGCGAGACACTGAAAGCGTCGTTCACATAAACTCCGAAGTTATGACACAATTCAATAGCGAAATTCTCATCGTTATCTTCTTCTTGAGAATAAAACCTAATATTCTCCGCCAGGGCTATCTCTCCTTCCCCGAGACCTCGAACAATTTTGTCTCCGTCTTCGCTAATAATATTCTTTATGAAAATTACTTTTCTTTTGAGAAGTTTTTTCAATTTTTCAACTACGGGTTTAAGTGAAAGTTTGGGATTAGGTTTTCCCCCAGGTCTTCCTAGGTGAGAGACAATAACAAGTTTTGATTTTGGCTGCTTGAGAATATGTTCAATGGTGGGCAGTGAAATTTTTATTCGCCAATCGTCTAACACTTTCTCGTTTTTAATTGGAACGTTGAAATCCACGCGCAGCAAAACGCGTTTATGTTTGAAGTCTATGTCTTTGAGAAATTTCATAACTTTACTTACGAATTACGAATTCATACGAATATACGAATGATATTTCGCAATAGAAATTTAAATTAATACAAAGCCTTTAATTAATTTATTCGTATATTCGTAAAAAATTCGTAATTCGTAGAGAATCACCCCATTCCAATTATACCAATGACCAATCCGATTGATGCCGTTACCCCGGTGAATACCCAAGCCCTCATAGTTATCTTAGCTTCCGGCCATCCCATGGCTTGAAAATGATGATGAATGGGAGCTGAAAGGAAAACTTTTCGGCCTAAGAATTTTTTGGAGAAAAGCTGAATGATAACTGAAAGAGATTCAACGACATAAACAAAGCAAATAATCGGCAGAATAAACACGGAGTCGGTAAGCATAGCAATGACCGCCAAAGTAGCTCCCAGCGATATCGCTCCGGTATCTCCCATAAAGAAACGGGCGGGATGGACGTTAAACCAAAGAAAGGCTAGTAGGGCGCCGCAAATCACGCCGCAAAATCCGGCCAAATCCATTTTACTTTGCAAAAAGGAGATAACGCCAAAAGATCCAAACGCAATTAGCAAAATTCCTCCATTAAGGCCGTCTAATCCGTCGGTTTCGTTGGAAGAGAAAGCGGTGGCTGTAACCACTAGGACAAAAAAAGGCAAGTACCACCATCCGATTTCCCAGTCGCCGAAGCCGGGAATATGAATCGTGTCAAGTCCGAGTTTATAATAAAACCAGTATGCTCCGACGGCGGATATTAAAAACAGCCAGCCGAAACGATAGAAAAACCTTACCCCGCCGCCTTTGTTTGACCCTAGACCGCGAACGCTGAAAATATCGTCAACGGCGCCCAGGACGGCGGCAGTCACTAAGGCGAACAGCGGAAGCCAGGTTTGCGAACGGCTTAAAAAATCAAGCCGCCTTATTATTTTGGTGTCAAAAAAAGGAGTGATCCAATGAAGGAAAAAAGCTAGGAAAAGAGCCGTAATCCAAACCAGAGCTCCGCCCATAGTTGGCGTTCCTCTTTTTTCTTTGTGGAGGTTGTGATAAATGGGAGCAGCTTTGCCGTCAACTGAAGTCGTCTTGGTGCGAATTCCTATCTTGTATTTGTAGAGAAAATGTGTAAGAATAGGCGTCCAAGCCATAGCCAAAACAAAAGCTAGGGTGGAAAGTATCCCTATCTTAATAACCGCCATCGCGGCAGGAATGGTTGTGATATCGGCCAACTGCATGATTTTCTCTGCGAATTACGAATCAATTACGAATATACGAATGAGGTTTTCATAATAAAATTTTGAATCACGCTAAAACTTCTAATTAATTTATTCGTATATTCGTACGAAATTCGTAATTCGTAGGGATCTACTTCCACTCGTAATTTTCAAACGTCCAGGCTATAAGTCTCTTCATATCGATCCAGCGATCGTTGTCGTTTAGAATTACCGCTACTACTCGATGCCGGCCGTAAACAGGATCGGCCGCCGCCATCATTAAGGACTTGCCCGCTTCGTAGGTAAAGCCTGTTTTTCCTCCCAAACAATTTGGAATTTCATTCATAATGACATCTGTATTCTTGAGATTATGAGTGTACTTGCCGTCCGTGGAGGTAATGCTGATCTCCGGAATTTTCATAATTTCCCATATCTTATCGTAGCGCATTGAGTAAGCGGTTGCTCGAGCGATATCATAGGCCGAGGAATAAAAATTTTCCTCATCCAGCCCGGAGGGATTGCGAAAATTGGAATCCCTTAAATTCAGTTCCCGAGCTTTTTCGTTCATAAGTTTAGCAAATTCTTTTTGCGATCCGGCAATATGTTTTCCCAAAGCCACGGCCGCATCGTTGGCGCTGTTTAAAAGCATAGCTGTTAAGAGATCGTTGACGGTTAATTTTTCGCCTATATGCAGTCTCTCGTCAATGCAGTAGCCGCTTCTCGGACAACCTACTTTTGTTCCGTCAACGGAGAGCGCTTCTTCGTCTATAGTCACCGTCTCGTTAAGATCCTTTACTTTCTCTATTACCACAATAGCCGTCATCATCTTGGTAAGCGAAGCTATAGGCATTTTTAACCTCCCGTTATCATAATGAAGGATGGTTCCGCTGTCTACGTCAATAACCACCGAAGCGCTGGCGAAAATCTTCTCGTCATAGTAGCTTTTTTTCCTTTGCGGAATGAGTCCCGCTCCCCCAGAGTTTTCATTTCCATAAGTGGAATCTGACAACTTCCCTTTTAAGGAGCTTTCTCTATTTTCCTTAACGCTGGTTGATGCTCCCTGAACCTGGTTTTTGACTTGAGAATATTCTGCATTTTTATGTTCTAGCGGCACTAAAAATAGGCCGTAAAGAAAAAGCTGAACGGGAAAAATAAGCACTAAAACTGCTTTTATTAATACACTCATACGGTTAGCAATTGTCAATAATCAGCAGCATTATTTATTATTCATCTATTATTCATTGCTTATTGATCGCTGTTCGTTGCCACTTAGCAGTTTATCTATTTTATCGCTTCTTGACAATTCTCTCCAATCCGGAAGCTCCTCAACGCTTTTAAGCCCCAGGCTTTTCAAGAAATCAAAAGAGACGCTGTAGAGATAGCCTCGCTCTTTTTTACTTTCTTTTCTCTCAACCAAACCTTTTAATAAAAGGCTTCTTAAAATGTAACTGCAGTTAACTCCTCGGATAGTCTCAATCTGCACTCTGGAAACAGGTCCGCGATAAGCTATTACTGACAGCACTTCCAGCGCGGCTTGAGACGGGTCGGCAGAAAATTCGCTCTTTACTAGTTGGCTTGTGAAAGAGACATTGCTGGGAGAACTCGCCAATTGAATAAAGTTCTTCTCTTTAATGACTATCAAACCTCGTTTTCCTTCTTCGTAGTCTTTACAAAGATCTTCGACGGCAGTTTCAACTTTATTTTCGGAGACTCCGCATATTTTAGCCAGCTTTGATATTTTAACCGGCTCTCCAGAAACAAAAAGAAGACTTTCGAGAACAGATTTTAATTTATTGGTATCCATTTTAGCAGTTTTGTTAAGATTAAGCATTGGCTTATCAAACTAAATTTTCACTATCTTTATTTCTTCAAACAAATCACTTTGCTCCACGGAGATAATTTTTTGCTTCACCAACTCAAGCATAGCCAAGAAGGAAATAATTATCTCTGTTTTATCAGCTTTAAGATCGCTAATCTGCGAGAAGCTTATTTCAATTCTATTTTTCAAGCTTCTTTGAAATTCGTCAATTTTATTTTCCAATGTAACTATTTCCTTAACCGACTCCTCCGACAATTTTTCCGGCAGAACAATTTCGTCTAGTATTTTGGTGAAATGTTTCTTTAGATCGTAAACATTAACGCCGCTCGGCGGCGAGAAGGCCGCTGAAACTCCCAGAAGATAATTTCTGGAAAAAGAAACACTTCCCTGCTTAAATAATTTCCTTAAGCTCCGGGCCGCTTGCTTGAATTTTCCATATTCTTTAAGTTGATTCTCAAGATCCTCTACTTCCTTTTCCTCCTCGGCGGTGATCTCCAAATTGGGTAAAATCGATTGGGATTTAATGAGAACAATTTTAGAAGCAATATTAATAAAATCGGCTAAGTTTTCAAGGCTTATGTTTTGACTGCTTCTGACATATTCCAGGTAGTCGTCTGCCACCCTAGCCAGACTTACTCGAGTGATATCCAGCTTTTGATTCTCAATCAATTTCAGAAGCAGACCAAGGGGACCTTCAAATTTTTCCAATTTTACGTTAAACACGCGTGAATTAGGAATAAGGAATTATGAATTATGTATACATACGCAAAGACAATTTGTCTGTTATTTATTCTGATTCCTGATTCATAATTCCTAATTCGTCTTATCCTTTATCCCATCTTTTTGTTACCGCTAAAATTCCCTTTCACTGGTTTTTCATTCTTGAGATATTGTCCCGTCGGCACTCTTATTGAATATTCATATTCTCCAGAGCCAACGATTAAACTTTTTTGTCTAGCGAGCGCGCCGTCAATAAAAATATCACACTTGGTTAGCTCCTGAAATGGCGGTGTAGCGCCTACTTTCCCCGGAATATTCTTTTTCATCCAGGCTTCTTTAGCTAACTCAACTTTTTTAACCAGTTTAATTTTGAGGTTACCTTTTTGCCGTTTTTTCCTCAACGCATTAATAGTTTTGAGAAGTTTTTTCTTGTCCAGTATTTTATTTGCTGAAACCAACGCTAAAATGCAATTGTTATCCGCTTTTATGACTAAGGTTTTAGCAATCTCGCCCGCTTTTATTTTCTTCTGGCGTTTTTGTGTCGTCTGAGCCGTATCCCAGGCTGTGTAGGTAGTTTTATGCTCAATGATCTCGTATTTGTATTTGGCTCTTTTGAGATGATTTAGGATTTTTTTGGAAATGGGCATGGGTTTCTTAAGTTAAAAGTTAAAAGTGCAAAGTTCAAAATTACAGTTTGTAGCTTAAAGTTTTAAAAATCGCATAACTTTTAACTTTAAACTGCGACTTTTTCACTTTGAACTTTGAACTTTGAACTGGATACCTGGTAGTTTTCTGCTGCTGGCCATCCTCAACGACACCGGCACACCGGTCAGCATTACTATTCCTATTATAGGAAAAATGAGCTTAATATGGAAGAAGTAAACTATGGGCGCGGCTATTAAAAGACCCAGTATGTATCCTATCGGCCTGACGCTTCGAAAAAAGTCGATAACATTCACATCTCTTTGGTCGATTCTTTTATAAAAATAAGAGTCGCGGAGAATTTCAATCAAGCTGGCGCCTACGCGGGTGCCGAAGAGAACCGCCGCCCATAAATAAAAGTTGTTTGAGGAAATAAAAAATATACTTATTGTAAATACCGCCATTATAATCAGCGCGAAAGGAATCATATTTTTTTCTTCAAACTTTTTATCGGCCAAGACTCCCGCGGGATATTGCAAAATGATGAACGGCACAAGCATAATGGTGAAGATTTTTCCAATTTCAGCCCACGAAAACCCTAGACCCAGAAGGTAGAGCGGTGTGTAGATAATCATAAGAGCGTAAAAGAAATCCAATAGAAAAGAGATGTAATAAATTTTCATTACATTTTTGCGTTTAATTACCATACGCATCATAGAAAAGAAACTTTCTTTTTCAATAAGGCAGTCTTTAAGCTTTCGCAGTTTTAGAAAAGCGATAATTTCAACCACGACCAGTATTGAGAACACTGCCAGAAAGGCTGATTGAAATCCGTAGTAGCACACCAGAAATCCAGCCGCGGCGGGAGAAATTAAGCGCCCGGTATTCTCCGCTGTTAAATACAATCCTCTAATTCTGCCAGTGACAGCGTCTTTGGAATAGGCTTCTATTAAAATATCAAGGCTAACCCAGCTCAATGCGGCTAGAACAATATAGCTCACCAGCACCCATGCGCCAGCTTCGCTTACCGGCAGAAAAACTAACAATAATATTGCCAAGGCTTTAAGAAAAGTGTTTGCTAAAAAGGTATTAGCTTTTCCCAGAACACTAACAAGGTAATGCCAGTTAAAAATTAAAATTAAAGCCAGAACGTTGGCAATGATAAAGAAATAAGTTATGTTCTCGCTGCCGGTGGCGGTTTTGAAATAATCTGATTCTAAATACAAAACAAAAGACGCCGAAACGCCTAGTAAAAAAGAAAGAAAGATAAGAATCTTAAGAAGAGAATGATTTATTCTTTCGTGGTGTTTTAAGGTTTTTGTTTTGGGCATTGCGCAAATTCCAATATCCCAGAGCTCGGCTCTGGGATATTTAAGGAGCTAGGCGATTTACGTCTCTAGGAAATAAAACTGCTTCTTTTATGCTCTTAAGTCCTAAGATTTTCTGAACAATCCTTTCCGCTCCCAAGCCCCAACCGCCATGAGGAGGCATTCCATACTTAAAAATTTCTAAGTAGTGCTCAAAATTATCCAGATTTAAACCTTTCTTTTTTATATTCTCCGTCAGCTGATCATAATCGTGAATTCTTTGCCCGCCGGAAGCAATCTCCACACCGCGATAAAGCAAGTCAAAGCCAAAAGTTTCCTTGGGATTATCGGGATTTGGCATAATATACATCGGGCGGATGCTCCATGGATAGTGAGTTAGAAAAACAAAGTCGCTTCCTTTTTTCTGACGAGACCATTCGCAAATTAATCTCTCTCCTTCCGGATCAATATCAGCGCTCTCCGTTTTTTTATTGAATTCTTTTTCTAATATTTCAAAAGCTTCTGATAGTTTAAGCCGGCAAAAATTGTCCGGGATCTTAAGCGCCGTTTTATGAAGATCAAGCTCTTCTTGGCAGTTTTTACATACTTTTCCCAGTATATATTTCATCGCTCCTTCCAGTTCATCTAAAATATCTTCCCAGCTGTCAATAAATCCCATTTCGGCATCGAGCCCAACAAACTCGTTTATATGACGACTGGTAAAATGCGGCTCGGCTCTAAATACGGACCCGATTTCAAAAACTCGCTCGAAGGCTCCGACAGCGGCTTGCTTAAAAAACTGCGGGCTTTGAGCCAGGTAAGCCTCGCGCTCGAAATACTTTATCTTAAAGAGATTAGCTCCCCCCTCCGTGGCGCCGGACAAAATTTTAGGAGTCTTGATTTCCAAAAATCCCCGAGAGCGCATATAATCAGCGTAGCTTTTAAGAATTTCGGCGTAGACCTTAAAAATAGCTCCGACTTTTTCATTCCTTATAGTTACATTGCGGTGATCCAAAAGAGTTTCAAGATTTAAATCCATATTATATGACGAAACATCGACCGGAAGTTCCCGAGCTCTAGATAAAATCTCAAGTTTTTTAACTTCCAGTTCAATTTTTCCCGTCGCCAACTCTGCATTGATTAGATTCTCCGGCCTATTCTTGACTATTCCAGTAAAATCAACAACCCATTGTTGTCTTATTTCCTTAACTTCCCGATAATTTTTAGTTTTGGGCGTGATAACGCACTGCAATAGACCGCTTCTGTCCCTAAGGTCAATAAAAATAAGCTTTCCGTGATCGCGTCGGATATGAACCCAGCCGGAAACTCTGACCTCCTCCCCCGTTTTTTTAATTGTCTCCGCAATAAAAGCGCGCTTCATTTATTTATCGCGATGCTGTAGGGATTTGATTGATCAAATCCCTTAGCTTTCGCTTAATTTCAGCGAAGCGAATTTCTGTAAATTTCCATTTATATATTTATATCAGTTCCCTAATTTTCTCTACTACTTCACCCGGCGTCACCTGGGTCTTTATGTAATAGGCGTTGGCGCCAAGATCAAGCGCTTTCTTCACTTCGCTCTCAAGAGCAGAATTCGAAAGAATGATTATAGGAGTCTCCTTGGTTTTTTCACTGCTTCTCAATTCCTTGATAGCCTCATAACCGTCCAGAGCCGGCATCATCATATCTATTAAAACACAGCTAAACCCTCCTTTTTCAGCTTCTTTAATTCCCCATTTGCCGTTTTTAGCCGAGACAACTTCAAATCCCTCCTGCTTTAATTTGTCGCCGAACATTTCAATAAACACTTCCTCGTCTTC
Source organism: uncultured Bdellovibrionales bacterium (assembly GCA_964543275.1). GTDB lineage: Bacteria > Patescibacteriota > Minisyncoccia > Moranbacterales > UBA11712 > CAZIWW01. Next base: position 19,787 of record CAZIWW010000010.1, read on the forward strand.
AATAATTAAGACTTTGTGTCCGTTGGGCTTTTTCTTTGAAATTACCTTTGGCTCATCGGATAATTTTCCGTCCGGCGATTTTTTCTTTTCAATTTCATCATCATCTACAGGATGTCTCAAAATCCTTTTAATCTCATCAACCAGCTCCGAAGGCGTGTAATCCGATTTAGTTATAAATCCCTCTGCCCCCAAACTTTTAGCTCTTTCCATATCCTCCCCGCTGCCTAGATTGCTAAAAGCGTAAACCCGAATATTCTTAGTGCTGTCGTCCTTGCCAAGATTCTCTAAAATTTCAAAGCCGTCCATATCTGGAAGGACAATATCAAGCAGAATTATCTCCGGCTGCCAAGCCGCCGCCTCGCTCTGGACATTTTTCCCATTAGTGACTACCTTCACATCGAAGCCGGCATCGGTCATCTTTTTTTGGTATATCTCGACTAGCATTTGATCGTCTTCAACTATCATAATTTTGCTCATAGTTTTGGTGTTAAACGTTATTTAGCCTCCTTTTTAATCTTATAACGGATTATTAATAAAAACAATGCCGCGTGACGAAGATACCAAACACGAAACACTAAAATCTATCTTCCTATTCCTTTGTAGATAATTCCAGCTCTTTTTATTTTTTCTCCATCCAAGCAATTTTTGCCGTCAATTACTACCTCCACCTTGCTTTTTTTCAATTCTTCGGCGCTCATTTTTCTAAATTCTCTATGGTCAGCGCATAAAATAACCGCCTCGGACTTATTAAGAAGAGTTTTTAGATTTTTAACATTGGATTTTTCTAAAACATAAGGGTCAAAAGTTATAACTCTCCCGCCTTTCTTTTTAATAAGGTTGATTATTTTAAAAGCCGGGCTTTCGCGCGTGTCGTCAATATTGGCTTTATAAGCCAGCCCCAAAACTCCTATCTTCGCGTCTTTGATAGATTTTTTTACTTTATTAAGCCCTTTTTGGAGAAGATTAACTGTATAATTAGGCATCGAGTTGTTTATTTTCCTGGCAATCTTTAAAAGCTGATGGTTAAAATTGTTCAGCCTCGCCCTTTCAATGAGATAGTATGGATCGACCGGGATGCAGTGTCCGCCCACTCCGCATGAAGGATAGTGCGGCATAAAAGAAAATTTTGTCGATGCGCCGCGGATGACATCCGTAATATCTATCCCCATCCGATCAAAAGATTTTGCCAATTCATTTACGAAAGCAATGTTAATATCCCGAAAAGAATTTTCCATAATCTTCACTGCCTCGGCTTCCCGCACTGACTTCATAGGGACAACTTCAGCGTTGATGATGCTCTTGTAGAAGTCAATGGCCATTCGCAATCCTTTCTTGTCAAAAGCCCCAACCACTCTTGGCAAATTTAAAATAGTCCACTTTTTGTTGCCCGGGTCAATTCTTTCCGGGCAGTGAGCGATAAGGACGTCCCGGCCAACTTCAAAACCGTGTTTTTTAAAAATAGGGGCTACTATTTCCTCGCAGACTCCGGGATTGACAGTCGACTCTATTATTACTAGGGCTCCCTTCTTGAGGTTTTGACAAATAGTCTCACAAGCGCCAATAAGAGGCTTGAGATCGGGATAAAATTTCTCATCTACCGGCGTTGGCACGCAGACGACAATTATATCAGCTTTTTTAATGAGCCTTGAATCGGCAGTTGCCTTTAGTTTAGTTTTATGGAATACTCTATCTAAAAAATCGTCCTTAATTGGACTTTTGCCTTTATTTATCATAGCCACTTTTTTTCTGTCTATCTCATAGCCAAAAGCCTTGTATCCCTTGTCCGTGCATATTGCCAGAACCGGCAGGCCTACATAGCCCAGTCCGATCACGCAAACAGTTTTACTTTTAGTGATTTTTCTCTTCATAAAATAAAAATGAAGCTTAATCTAAGCTTCTAGAATTCTACCTTAAATGGAGCCGCGCCGCAAGGTTAGAGAACATGACGAGCTTGTAAACACATTAGCCATACTTAACTTAGTCAAGTTCTTTCGCAAATCTTTCGCAAATTCGTTTTACTCATTTGATTAGTGTTTAATCCGCTACCCCGTCGGCAGTTCTATTATAAAGCGGCTGCCTCTTCCCGCTCCTTCTGATTCGGCCCAGATGCGGCCCTGGTGAGCATCCATTACTTTCTTAGCAACGAAGAGCCCCAGTCCAGTGCCTTCGGTGTGGTAGTGATTTACTTCTTTCCCTCGTTGGAATTTCTGAAACAATTCTTTAATTTCTTGCGGGTCAATGCCGATTCCTGTGTCGGAAACAATAATTCTAACAACCTCCGTATCCCCGCCGCCGTACGGCTTGCCGGCTTCAAATCTCACCGTCACTCCTCCGCGTTGGGTATACTTGATGGCGTTCTCCACTAAATTAGAAATGACTTCTTTAATTTTCTTGCTGTCGATCTTAACTTTAGGAAGAGCAACGTTGGGCTTTCTGTAATCAAGATACAAACTCTTGTCTTTCGCCATAATTTCCAAAGCGTCAGTTACCTCCTTTGTTAAATTTTCAACTTGAGCCATTTGAAAATCAAATTCCATTCTGCCCGATTCAATGCGGGAAACATTTAAAAGATCCTCTACTAGTTGAATTAATCTTTCATTGGAAATATAAACTTTCTCCATCACCGTTCTCTGGTTGGGGTCAACTTCCCCGTAAGTTCCTTCTAAAAGCAAAGATATAAACCCCTTAATGGATGTTAGCGGCGTGCGGAGCTGGTGGGAAGCGATAGAAATAAATTCCGTTTTGGCTCGGTCGAGCTTTCGCAACTGGTCGTTGGCGATTGCCAGTTGATCCGACAGCCTCTGTAATTCTTCCTTGCGTTTAACCTCCTCATTTACGGATTTAATCAGCATATAGCCAAAAACCGTAGTCAATGCCAAAGTTATTCCAATCAGCACTATATTAACCGTATTCTCAACAAAGAAAAACTGCGAGCCGATTAAGATGACCAGCGCCGCCACAAACGCCTGCGTGGCCAAGAGCTTAATGTTGAAAGCCTTAAATCGGACAATGAGGTAAGCGAGGAATGCCATGAAGAT
>CAZIWW010000011.1:0-22776 GCA_964543275.1 uncultured Bdellovibrionales bacterium
GATGAGTATGTATTAACGGAATTCTCCAGGAGAGCAGGTATGTATCTGCTCTTGTTGGATAAAAGATGAAACGTAAAAATGACAAGAAAAGAAAAGGAAAAACCTAAAACCGCGGCGAGACTGTTTTCAGGAATTTTTTTTATTGTTGGTTTGGTTGTTTTAACGCTTATTGGAATCGCGCTTGGCAGAGAAGCTTACCGCAAGAAGCAAATCCAAAAAGAAATTGAAAGTCTGCAAAGTCAAATAAGAGAATTAAACAAAGAGAACGGTGAATTGGGGGACCTAATAGCTTATTTGTCAACCCAAGATTTTCAGGAAAAAGAAGCTCGCGAAAAATTAAACTTGCAAAAGGAAGATGAGCAGATGATTGTGTTAAAAAGAAATGTTGCCGCCCGCGAAGAAGAAGCGGACGTGCAGGATACTCAAGATTTAAATATTCCCAAAGTTGACAGTGCTCCCAATTGGGAAAAGTGGTGGAAATTTTTCTTTGCCTCAAGTAGATAATTTTTCTCTTGTCAAACTTCCGCCTTGCTGGTGCTTCACTTTGGCAAGGCAAGCGAGGGTATGAAATTAGAGACTATGCGTCATTTTTTTAAGAAAAACAAAAACATCAAGGTTGTTTCCGTGTTTGCCGCCGCGGCGCTGTTAATATTTGTAACTTTGATAACCTTAGTGCTGGGAGTGTATAAGTTTCAGTGGAATGGCAGATTCATCAGCTTCACTGAAAAAGTTATTCCTTTTCCAGCCGTTTATATCCGCGACGCTGGGATTATTACGGTCAGCGCCGTAAAGGAAAATACCGCCTCGGTTAAAAGATTCTACGAGTCTCAAGACTTTGAACAAGTTGGCATGCGAGTTGATTTCAGCACTGATCAAGGAAAGAAAAGACTCAAAATAAAAGAAAAAGAAGTTATCAATAAAATGATTGAAAATAAAATTATTGAGTGTCTAGCGCAAGAACGGGGAATACAGGTTGACGACAATCTGATAGATCAGTTAGTGGAAGACAGTATTAGTAAATTCGGCAACCGAGAGAATTTAGTAAGCGATTTGGGCAAGCTTTACGGATGGACTATTGAGGACTTTAAGCAAAAAGTGGTCAAGCCGGAAATTTACGCTGATAAATTAGAAGAGGTGTATTCTCAAGAAGTTGATACAAGTAAGCAAAAAAAGAAAGCTGACTTTGCCTGGACGGAAGCTGTTAAAAAGAAAAAAGATTTTGCCAAGTTGGCTAAGGAGCTTTCTGATGGGGAAAGCGCCAAGAATGGCGGCGATCTTGGCTGGTCGACTAGAAAACAGCTTGTGAGCGAAGTTTCTGAAAAAGCTTTTTCTATGAAGGTGGGAGAAATAAGCGAAGTAATACAAAGTCCGCTTGGTTTTCATGTTGTAAAACTGGAAGATAGAAAAAGCGAGAATGACGAGGATCTCGTTCGTCTTCGACAGATATTTATCCAAATTAAAACCTTCGCCGATTGGCTGAAGGAGAAAATAAAAGAGTTTCAAATAGTTGTTTTGTTGCAGGATTATTATTGGGATAAAGGAAGCGCCAGTGTGGAATTTACAGATCCCAACCTTCGCGAATTCGAAGAAAACTTGCTGGTTAATTCAGAAGGTGATCCGTCAGCCTTACCGTAGGATGAGCTAGGAATGGGAATTTAAGACATAACCTATTTTTCTGAAGCTTATTAGTCTATGGTGAAAAAGTACTGCCTTATCAACTGCCGGTTTTGATTCTAGAAAATTAAGTTACGTTCCTGTTTACTGTTTACAGTATACTGGATTACTGTAAACTGTTTCTTTTTTTATTGGTTTACGGGGGTTAGTTATAGTATTGCTAATCGCGTATTATAAATTACTTCAACATAACAAAAAAACGCTCGGCGCAAATTTTTGCATAGCGTTTTTATTTTTTTTGGTGGGGGGGCTTGCGCGATTCAAACCCGAGCCTGCGATCGGAGTTGAACCGATAACCTCTCCCTTACGAAGGGATTGCTCTGCCAATTGAGCTACGCAGGCTTAAGTTTTTGGAGGGTAAATCTATCAACTAAACTATCCTAGCAAGTTTTGGCGGACAGGCTGAAGACAGTTGAGCTATCGTGGTTTTATCTTCAATTCACAACCATTAGGACAAGGCTTGCCCTTTAAAAATACTTTTTTATTTTTTATTTTTATGTTTCCTGAAGCAATAAGCTTCAATGTTTTTTTAATTAAAGGAAGTTCGTATCTTACATCTTTTTTTCTTATTTCCCAAAAATTAAATCGATTCACTCTAAATTTGCAGTAGGTAACAACAGGACCGCGATCCAATTTTTCCGTGGTAATATGTATCATAACTCCATGCTCTTTTTTTCTTCCTTCTATAATTTCTCTCGTCACCTTTTTCCAATTGCCAGTGGGACCGTTAGGCAGAGCCGGGTGCAAATTCAGCATAGTATACTTACGACATAGATCTTTGTCTAGTATAAGCATATAACCAGCCAACATTATAATGTCCGCCTTAAAATTCTTGGTGCGTTTGTAAATTTCCAAATCGTATTTTTTCCTCCACTGCTTTAGATCCTTTTTCCTTAATCCCGGCAGGAATTTTCTAAAAGAAAAAGCTACAACCGGTATTCCTAATTTCTTTATCTTGTTAATAAATCTGTCTGTTTTTTTTGATTCCCCCAAGGCGCGATTAAAAAACGCGAAAGAGATTTCAGCTTTAATCTCTCCCCGGCGGATTGCTTTGTAGACAACATCAAAAAGCTGTGAAGCGGCCTCGCCCGCGCCGGTAGTGAACCAGCCTATATTAAGTTTATTCATAAGATAAGTCTTATACTTTAAGCGAGAGGAGAAAATTTTACCCGTGCGATTCTTATGAGCGAGTGATGGGAATCGAACCCACTTCTTAACCTTGGGAAGGTTACGTACTGCCATTATACTACACTCGCTTCAGTGCCTAACATTATACCAATTCTAAGAAATATGGCAATATTATGATATAAGGCTTGTTTTTTTATGCGCGACAGAGAAATTAAAAGGTATTTTTTAATAATTTTGGCAATTTTCTTATTGTCCGTTATCAACGGATATTTTGTGGCTGAACAAAATCCAGAGTTAGCCCGACAGACTGTTGAGCAGACTAAATCAGAATTTGGTTTTATTAAGGATCTTAAACCATTTCTAATTTTTCTCTTTATCTTTTTTAATAACTCGATTAAAGCTTTCCTGGTAATAATAGGCGGCGTCTTATTCGGAGTAATTCCTCTAGTCTTTATGCTTGTTAATGGAGAGATTTTTGGAGTTATAATGAACCTAGCGGTTAAACAAGAAGGATGGTTGACGGTAATTCTAGGTCTTGCTCCACACGGAATTTTCGAAATTCCCGCTATCGTTTTGGTCTCAAGCTGCGGATTGTGGATAGGACACAAGTTTTATCGCAAAATAAGGCATAATGAACCTTTAGGAGAAGCTGTTAGGCAGTCTTTTAGAATCTATATTCGAATTGTTATTCCAGCTTTATTAATAGCGGCGTTAATTGAAACATATATTACGCCTGTTATAATGCAGGCTATGGAGTAACTTTCCAAAATGTGTTACTATTTAAACAATGCAAGAAATTACAACTCAACTAAAAAATCTGCAAAAGCGAATCATCGCTCTAAGCGACTGTCTTTGACTTGAGCAATAAATTAAAAAGAATTAAAGAGTTGGAAGAAAAATCCTCACTGGAAAATTTTTGGAAGGACTCCAAAGAAGCGCAAAAAACGATACGGGAGCTGGAAAACTTAAAGGATGATGTTGAAGAAACGAATAAATTGGTGGCTGAAATAGACGAGCTTGCCGAGTTAAGCGAATTAGCCGCAGACAGCAGAACTAAAAGGGAAATTCAGGAACAGGCCGATGTCTTGGAAAAAAAATTGGAGGCGCTTGAATTCCAATCCTTATTTCAAGATAAATACGATTACGGAAACGCCATTCTATCTATCCACAGCGGAACTGGGGGAGTTGACGCTCAAGATTGGGCGGAAATGCTGCTAAGGATGTACTTAAGATTTTGCGAGCGAAAAGGATTTAAGGCAAAAATAATTAGCGAATCCCGCGGACAGGAGTCCGGCATAAAAAGCGCCACTTTGGAAATTACCGGAAAGTTAGCTTATGGATATTTGCGCTCCGAAGCCGGCGTTCATCGGCTAGTTAGACTTTCTCCTTTCAATGCTGACAATCTCCGACAAACTTCCTTTGCTCTGGTTGAAGTTTTGCCGGAAATTGATAAAATGGAAGAAGCTGTTATTAGTCCCAGCGATTTAAAAATAGACACGTTTCGAGCCAGCGGGGCTGGTGGACAGCATGTTAACAAAACCGACAGCGCGGTCAGAATAACTCACGAGCCTTCAAAAATAGTTGTCAGTTGTCAAAGCGAAAGAAGCCAGCTTCAAAACAAAGAAAAGGCGCTTAAGATTCTGAAAGCCAGGTTATTCAAAAAACACTTGGAGGAGAAAGAGCGGAAAGAGCGGAAAATAAAAGGCGAACACCTGCCAGTGCAATGGGGAAGTCAGATCAGATCTTACGTGCTCCATCCTTATAAGCTTGTCAAAGATCACCGAACCAGATTCGAGTCTAAAAATCCGGAAGACGTTCTGGATGGAAATTTGGACGGGTTTATCGAAGCTTACTTGAAGGCAGGGTATGAAAAAACACGTTCAAGATAACGACAAGCTATAGGCCTTTAACTCTAGAATTGCGATTTAATGAATAAGAAAATATCCAAATTACTAATTGCGGATTGCAAGTTATGTCCGAGTCTATGATTGAATTCAAAAATGTGAAAAAGATTTACACAGGGGCATGTAATTGCGTGGCTTTGGACGACGTGAGCTTTAAAATCAACAAGAAAGAGTTTGTTTCCATTGTTGGTCAGAGCGGAGCGGGAAAATCCACCATTCTCAAACTTATTTACGCTGAAGAAAAACCAACCTCCGGGGAGATTATTTTTGACGGCGAAGATATATCCGAATTGAAGCCAAAGGAATTGCCGCAACACCGTCGAAAAATAGGAACCGTGTTTCAGGATTTCAAACTTCTCCCTCAAAAAACCATTTACGAAAATGTCGCCTTTGCTCTAGAGGTTTCAGGGCATACCAATCAGGAGATTCGGGACAGCGTTCCTCAAATTTTAGACATTGTTGGGTTAGTCAGTAAAGTGGATAATTATCCGCGAGAAATTTCCGGCGGAGAACAGCAGAGGGTGGCTATAGCTCGCGCTTTAGTTCATCGCCCCAATCTTATTATCGCTGATGAGCCCACCGGCAACCTTGACCCTATAAGCAGCTGGGGAGTTATTCAATTACTTCTCAAGATTAACAGTCTTGGAACGACAGTTCTTCTAGCAACTCACAATAAAGATATTGTAAATCGAATCAAGAAGAGAGTAATCGCCCTTGAACAAGGAAGAGTTATTCAAGACAATATTAAAGGTAAATACACCATTTAGTCTGCAAATTACGAATTTTATACTAATATAGCAAATAAACTTTAGATTGCGTGGAAATGAGCTATTAGCGGCAAAACTGGTTGCGGGTTATATATAAAATTACAGGTTTTTAAATTTTCCTATAACCTAATAATCGAATTTCGTACATTTGTAAGTGGTTTGTCTGTTGGCAGACAGGTAAATTATAGAGAGTTTTATGGCAATGTTAACCCTCGCTCGGACAATTAAAAATGGATTCTTGCACTTCTATCGCAATGGTTGGTTGAGCCTTGCTGTAATAAGCATTCTCTCTCTCACTTTACTTATTATCAGTATTCTCATCGTTCTAAGCATAGCCACCAATATTGTAATAAAATCTGTTCAAGACAAGGTTGATATTACTATCTATTTCAAGAATAAAGTAGCTGAAGAGAAGATAATGGAATTCCGCTCGGAGATACTCCAGTATCAGGAAGTAAAATCAGCCGAGTATGTTTCTAAGGAACAGGCTCTTGATAGCTTTAAAGCCAAAAATGCTGACAACGTTTCCATCCTGCGGGCTATTGAGGCGGTTGGAGAAAATCCTCTCCAGGCTTCCGTCAATATTAAAGCTAAGGACCCGCGAAACTTTAGTCTCATTGCCGAGGCTATTGAGAACTCGTCCTATCGGGAACATATCGCCGACATAAGTTACGCTAAAAATAAAATTGTCATTGAGCGGCTTAATAATATTCTGAACGCCGCCAAAAAAATCGGCGTGGCTCTGGCTGTTCTGTTCTCTTCGATCGCTATTCTGATAACCTTTAACGCCATCAGAATTACTATTTATTCTCATCGGCAGGAAATTGAAATTATGCGGTTGGTGGGAGCTTCCAATTACTACATTCGCCTACCGTTTATTTTCGAGGGCGCGATCTACGGCATTATCGCTTCAATTGTTGTTATGCTTCTTCTTTTTCCGATCGTGAAAATAGTCGCGCCCATAGTGGCCGGAACCATTTCAGTGAAAGAAGTTCAGGATTACTTTACGAATTCATTTGCAATAATTTTTCTTATCCAGCTCTTGCTTGGTACTGTTCTGGGAGTCTTTAGCAGCTTTATAGCGGTCAGGAAATATTTGAAGGTGTAAAACTAAAATAGATTAAGTTTAGAGGTTTAACCTCCGCGTTGGAGATTAAACCTATTTTTATCTTGAAATTTTAGATTTTTTAAGATAGAATACGTAAAGAAGAGAGAAATAAGTGGATGGTTGCGCATTCCTGGATTGTCTAATGGTCCCGCACTATGCTAATAGATGCGTGGTAAATGAGACATCCCGCCCATGCGCTGATAATTTTAGCCCGCCTCGCACCAATTTTTTTAAATTCGGAGATCGTCTAATGGTAGGACGCCAGGTTCTGGCCCTGGTAATTGGGGTTCGAATCCCTGTCTCCGAGCAATGTTTTGGCGCGGGCGGAAATCCAAATCCTGGAGCAGCTTTAATGCCTTTAAATAAAAATAACAGTTTAATAAATAAATCTTAGTATGGAAAACGCAATTATATTAAATTCTCTAACTTCCGGCTGGGGATTGGTTATTCTTCTAGCTGTTATCTGGACTATCCCGTGGAAAGGAGTGGCTCTTTGGAAAGCCGCCGGGAATAAAGATTTAATTTGGTTTATTGTTATATTTCTTCTAAATACCTTGGCTGTTTTGGAGATCATTTATATATTTTTCATCTCCAAGAAAAGGGCTAGTCCGATTGACAGCGAAGAATCAGTAAAAGAACTTGAGAAAAAGATTATGGATATACAAAAAGAATAAACTAAAAAATCTAGTTTTGTTGTAAGTTCAAGCGAGAGATCTTCGGGGTTGGGATTGACAGCCAATCATTTTCTGATAAGATATACTAGGATTTTTAATTATTTATTTTTTATCAACCCTATGACTAAGTCCAAATCAACTATTCAACCGCTGGGAGAGAATGTTCTTATTGAACCCACAAAAACCGATGCTAGAACTGCTTCCGGCATTGTCCTGCCTGATACTAGCGAAGAGAAGCCGCAAGAGGGAAAAGTAATCGCCGTGGGAACTGACAAGAAGATTAAAGTTAAAAAAGGTCAGAAAGTGATTTTTTCAAAGTATTCCGGAAGCGAAATAAAAATCGGCGACATCGAATATTTGATTGTCAAGAGCGAAGACATACTGGCGATAGTGAAGTAAGTAATTCAGAACCTAAAATAAAAAACGTCCCGCAGATTTGCATGGGACGTTTTATGTTGCATTAAAATGGCTTCGCAATATGCGCGGCAAGACTCTAGCTACTCTGATTAAGATTAATTTTCTGAAAGCTAATAAAAAAGAAACAGTTTACAGTAATCCAGTATACTGTAAACGGAGACGTATTTTTTTCGGTCTTGAAATTAAAAATGATAGTTTGAATTAGTGATTTTCAGTTAAATACTAGACTTTAGTAAAATTGCTAATTGCGAATTGTTCGTAAATTTCTACGATTCTTCTATATTTCCGCCTGTCTTTTTCCAGCTTTCCAGTCCCCCCTCAAGCACATACACATTAAAGAAATTTAGGTCGAACAGGATCACTGCCGCTTTGAAACTGTCGCTGTTATTTTTGCCGTAGACCACCACTTTTTTCACAACAGAAATTTTATCCTGATTTCTCTCGATTTCCTCCAAAGGAATGCACAAGGCTTTAGCTATATGCTCCCGTTTGTATTCTTTACGATCGCGAACGTCTATAAACTGGATTAAATCGGGACTGTCTTTTAATTCTTCTTTCAGTTGACCTGCGTTTATCTGTTTCACTTTTGATTTATCAATTTCTGATTCACCTCCCGAGATCAAGCTAAATCCGCGATTCCGCCAAGCGGAAATCCCTCCTTCGAGATACTTGGCGTTAACGAAACCAAGATCCACTAATTGATTTGCCAAAATTGCCGTTTCTGAAAGATTGTCGCCTTGATTGACAATAACAATGTCGTCTGTTTTGGAAATTTCCAAAGATTTAAGTTTTTGCGAATTTATTTTTTGGCTTTCCAAATTAACCGAAGAAACAATATGGCCCTTATTAAATTCGCTGTCGCTTCTTGTGTCAATAATGAATAACCGCGAGCCGTCGCGAATTTTTTTTAGCAGATTTTCAGCCGAAATGGAAGGGGCTTTGATAATTTCTTCATTTAAGGCGCTCTCTGAATTATTTTCTTTGTTTTTAAACTTTAAGAAAATGGGTTTGCCTATTGCCCAAATAATAACCAAAAAGATAAGAACGAAGCCAATAATAAATGCTTTGTGCTGATTGTCTCCTAATTTATTTTTATTTCCGTCCATAATTTAACGGCCGACAATAATTGGTTATTGGCTAAATTTAGAACCAATGAAATTGGGGTATCCCCGAATAAAATCTTGAATACTCACTTTTTTCTTTCCTTCCAGTTGGACTTCTTCCAAAAAAACGACTCCTCGCTTTGCCTGAACGGCAATTTTTTCTTTATGCTTTAGTATTTTCCCCGGTCTTTTTTCTAAAGAGAGTTTAGGGTTAATTGACACTCTAAGTAGCTTTATTTTTTTTAGTTGTCCGTTGATGTTAATTAAGGAATGAATTCCAGGCCATAAATAAAAAGCCCGCCAACGGTCATAAATTTCTTGAGCTGATTGGGTCCAGTCAATCTTGCCGTCTGATTTTTTAATAAGTTGGCAATAGCTGGCTTTTTTATTATCTTGAGGTTTGGGTTTTATCTTGCCGGAAATCCAGCGCGGGAGATGCTTGACTAACATTTTGCCTCCCAAAACGGAAAGTTTGTTTAATAGAGTCTCTGCGGTATCTTCGCTTTTAATTATGACTTTCTCTTGAGCTAAAATATCACCTGTGTCCACTCCTTCATTCATCAGCATTAGAGTCACTCCGGTTTTTTTTCCTCCTTGCAGAATAGCGTTCTGAACGGGTGAAGCTCCGCGAAGTTTGGGAAGCAAAGAAGCATGGATATTTAAACATCCGAAGGGGGGAATCCGCAAAATTTCCATTGGAAGAATTTTCCCGTAAGCGGCGACGACGATAACATCGGGGTTTATTTTTTTTATTTCCTCAACTGTCTTTTCGTCTCTTAAATTTTCTGGCTGAAAAACTTTTATCTTTTTCTGCTCCGCCAATTTCTTGACAGGCGAGGTTAAAACTTTCTGTTTTCGTCCGGCTTTTTTATCTGGTTGCGTGGAAATCGCCGCAACATTGAAGTTTGCTTCAATCAAGTTTTTAAGAATGTCCGCCGCAAACCCCGGAGTGCCCATAAAAAAAATTTTTATTTTTTTGTTCCTAAGATTGCTTTTCAATTCCATTAGACACTGAATACTAGACGCTAAATATTTTACTTTGCCACTCGATCTATAAACAAAACTCCGTCTAGATGATCGACCTCATGCTGGATCACTCTGCTTAAAAGCCCGTCGACTTTTAGTTTGAACTTTTTACCATTGGCGTCTTTGGCTTTTACTTTGATTTTAGTCGGCCGTTCGATTGGAAGATACTTTCCGGGGAAACTCAAGCAGCCTTCTTCGAAAATCTCTCTCCGTTTTGAATAGGATTTAATTTGAGGATTGATAAAAACACGCGTTTCATTATCAACCTTGATTACGCAAATACGCAAATCCAGGCCAACCTGCGGGGCGGATAGCCCTATGCCTTTATTTTCCTCCATAGTCTTTATCATATCCAAAATCAGCTTCTGGATTTCAGGAGTTTTTGGATCTTCAACTTCTCTGCACTTCTTGCGAAGGATAGGGTTTGGGTAGATAACAACTTTTAAACTTTCAGATTGCATAATAATTGCAAAAGTAATCCATATATTCGCACTTGATTCGTGATTCGTATAAATTTCCTCAAGCTGTTGATATCGGATCCACGTCAACCGCGCAATTCTTGCCAAGTCCAGCCAGTATTGGGTAAATTCTCAAGTCTTGAATCTCTTTTTCGGACTTAACTTTTACTAAAATATTCCTATAATATCTACCTCTCTTTTGGGGAACAATTGGGTTATAGGGCCGGCTGACTTCTATTTTATTATCGCCATCCGACGAGATTAAGTCAAATAATCTCCGAGTTTCTTTTTCAACCTCTTTTAACTTCTTATCCCCGCAGCTAATTTTAATAAGTTTTGAAAAAGGCGGATAGGAAAACTTTTTTCGCAATTTTATTTCCTCTTGATAGAATTTTTCATAGTCTATGTTTTTTAAATAACTTATTGTTGAATCGCGAGGCGCAGTTGTCTGAACTATCACCGCCGCATTGTTTTTTAAATCTTTACTGCTGATTAGTCCAACAGCTTGTATAAAGTTCGCCAAGGCTTTTTCTCTTGAATTATAATCCGGGATTCTCATAAAATCGCTTGCCGAGATAATGCCAACCAGCCGCACGTTCTTAACGTCCAAACTTTTTAAAACCACCTGCGTTCCGACCAAAATGTCTATTTCGTTATTTAGGAATCGGTCGTAAATTTGTTTATATTTTCTCGGACTTCGCATAACACCGGAATCAAGCCGAGCAATCTTTGCTGAAGGAAAAAGATCTTTCAATTTCTTTTCCACCTTTTCTGCGCCAAAGCCAAAATGAGAAAATCTAAATCCTCCGCAAACAGGACAAGAATTAAGAAGATTCATCTTATATGAGCAATGAAGGCATTGGTACTGCTCCTTATTATTAAAGTAAACCAAGGCTCGATCGCACTTAGGACATCTCAAAACTTCGTTGCAGCTGCGGCAGACAGTAAAACTGGAAAATCCTCGACGATTGACAAAAAGAATGGCCTGCTTTCCATTCTTAATAATTCCGGTCAGCTCTTTATATAAGGCTTGGGAAATAGGGAAGTCGTGGTTTCTTCTTTCCGCCAGCGCGTCAACTATAATTATCTGCGGAGCAAATTCTTTTCTATCTTTCGACTGGACAAGCTGTATTTCTTTTTTGCTGGTCCTCCAAAAAGTTTCCACAGAAGGGCTGGAACTGGACAATACTAGTTTTGCCTTAAACAAATCCGCTAAAAATTCCGCCGCCTTCCTGGCGTTATAGCGCGGATGCGCGTCCCACTGTTTGTGAGAAGTGTCCTGTTCCTCGTCAACGACGATTAATCCTAGAGACTTAAACGGCAGGAAAACACTTAGCTTTGAACCGATTATAATTTTAACTTTACCTTTTTTTATTTCCTTCCAATAATTGTAAAGCTGTCCTTTAGGTATTTGACTGTGAACCACGGCTATATCTTTTTTGTTAAAAACCCGCCGCCACTTTTCATAAACATTAAGAGCTTGATATACCTCTGAAACTAAAATCAGGCACTGCTTGTTTTTCTTGATAAATTCCGCGGCCAATTTAATGTAAATTTGATTTTTCTCGTTCGAACTCCGATTAATCAAAAGAAATTTTCTAAATCGGCTTTTGGTTATTTGTCTAGCTGTTTTTTTCGCAACCGGAAATTGTTCAACTTTTTCCTTATGGCGAGAGGAATCATTCAGAGCCTCTCTTTTTTTAATTCCAACTCTTCGCGGAACCATAGCCTTTAAAATTACTCCAAGCGAGGATAGATAATAACTTGAAATTTTTTGAGCCAATTTAATCTGATTTTCAGTAAGAAGCTTTTTTTCAATCACGGCCCGAATTTTCTTGAGCTTGATCGATCCCTTTCGCTTAAAGTCTTCATTTGACTCTATTACTATTCCCTCTGCGTATCTCATATAAAAGGGAACTGAAACTAAAGTTCCCGGCGACAATGGCTTTTGGTGCAAATAAGAAAAAACCTGCGTGCGCAGAATTGGGAGCCGAAGCATGGGAGCAACTTGAATGATGTAGTTATTTTTTTTGTTATTTTTCACCGCTGAATTTAGTCACGCTAAACTTATAAATTTCTAGGTCTTTATCTAAGTTTGGGTCAATGCCGCCTTTTTGACAAGCAATGGTTAATTGTTTCTTGACACTGTCCACACCTTCCAAGTTTGGGAGTAAAAGCCCGCAGCGTCCGTCTCGGCATTTCACAATAACGCCGAATTTTTCTTGGTCGAGCTCTTTTAAATTAGTTATCTTTTGAGGATTAGAGAGTAAGCTTACTTCAATATCGAGCAAAGGCAGCTCTTCGCGAGTAATAGGCGGAAACCGGTTATCCTGCGAGCAGGCTGAAATGGCGTTTTGAATTATTTCTTCAGCTATATTTTTTCTAGCGGGAAGATAAGTTCCGATACAGCCTCTTAAATTCTTATCAATGCGAATCGTAACGAAGACCCCAGACTGCTTCTCGTAAAATTCTCGCGGAAGATTATTAGGAACAGAAATAATTTTTCCATTGTTGATATATTCTTCAATGGCGATTTGGGCTAGTTGGATATAGGGATTCATAGGTTGTCTAGAATTTTGAATGAGAATACAGAACTAATGACTAAAACACAGTTTCTATTTTTCTAAATTCACAATTCTTAATTTCCATCCGAGATTCCAAATTATAAATCCGCAGTTCACTTTATATTGATACTCACCGTCATATATCCTACTCCGAACGGAGCCTCGTAAGACATTGATCTTATTTCGTAACGCAGATCTGAAAGAACGCCTAACAGCATAACTATAGACCGAAGCCCGCATTCTCCGGCTTCTTCGATAAATTCAGGATCTAATTTTAAGATCTCTTTAATATTTCTTCGATGAACCAGTTCTGTAATTTTTTTATCAAAGGCCCTGCCCTCCGGCGAATAACCGGCCGGAGCGTCAGGCGTAACTCGGTGAGACAAATCCCCGCTGGCAATTACGGAGATTACTTCGCTCGATCCTTGAAGAACTTTGCCCATCACTTGTCCAAAATTATAATGATCTTTCAAACTCAACATAGAAAAAGACATATGCACCAAACGCGGATTGTAATTCAGATCTTTTTCTTTTATTAAGTAATAAAGCGGAACCAATGTGCCGTGATCTAGCTCTAATTCTCTTACTAAACCGACGGGAAAATTACTCTCCTTAAGCTTTTTTATCATTTCGTCGATAAGCTCCCGGTTGTTTTCAAAAACAAACTTTCTTTCGTCGCCGAATTGAGAGAGATCACCGCGCAGAGTGGGGGAGTAGTTGAAGATAAACTTATCAAACTGAACCGGTCCGTGAGGGGAAATCACCACCACTGAATCCGGCTTCACAGCCCTAAACTTTTCTCCAATGTTTTTCATCGACGTTACCGTCTTGCGACACAAATTTAAATTACTTCCTCCAATGGAAGGAATAATTATTGGCGGATGTGGAGTTATGGCGGCGTAACGAATCATAAAATAGTTCAAAGTTAAAAGTTAAAAATTCAAAGTTTCAGTCCAAAATCCAAAGTCAGTCAACTTTTTCCCATAACTTTAAATTTTAAATTCGTGCGTGGCATACTTGTTTAATTTCTTAACTAACTCTCTCCCGAACTTCTTCGCCGTTCCCGGTCCATTGGCCGTAATTACATTTCCGTCAACTACCACATCTTCATCTGCATAGATCGCTCCATACTTCTCAAGTTCCGGTTTCCATTTTCCGTCTTCGTTCCAGACTGTCGCTTTTTTATTCTTTAAAATTCCAGATTGGGCTAAGACTACGGGAGCAATGCAAATAGCGGCTGTAATTTTTCCCTTCTCGTAAAAATCTTGCAGAAGTTTGAAAATTTTCTCGTTATTAAAATAAGCCGCGGGACAACCTTGGCCGCCGATTATAACCACTGCCTCATATTCATCCGCGTCTGCCTCATTAATAGCGTAACCCGCTTGGACTCGTGCTCCAAAAGCCCCGTGACATTCGCCGCGCTTAACGCTGGCCGTTGCCACTTCAAAGCCGCCTTTCTCTAAAATCTCTTTAGGGATGGCGTATTCATGATCTTGAAAACCTTTAGGCGCGATGATAATTAAAATTTTCTTTTTATTATCCATGGTTTTGTCGTTTTACGGAGCTAAGCTCCGAAATTTCGGAGCTTAGCTCCGTTATACCGCTATGTCCAACTTCTTCCCGCATTTGGGGCATTTTCCTTTTTTATCGTACCGCTTAATGTAATAATTCACTCGATTGATTACCAGTTCCCCGCACTTTGGACAATAAGTGCTTTCCATATCCGATCCGGGGACATTGCCGGCGTAAACATATTTTAAGCCAACCGCTTTTCCAATCTCGTAGGCTTTTTTTATTTTCTCCACCGGTGTTTCCGGCAGATGCTGGAGTTTCCAAGAAATCACTCCTGAAAAAGCGCTCACATGCCAAGGGATAAAATCACCCAGCTCTGATTTGATAAATTTTGCGATCTTGGTTAGCATTTTTTCGTTGTCTGAAAGAGTGGGAATAATAAGCGTCGTTGTTTCCAGCCAAATTTTGTTTTTGATTATAGTCTTGCAATTTTCTAGCACTGGCTCCAGTCTCGCTCCGCAATTTTCGCGGTAAAATCCATCTTCGAACGATTTAATATCAATGTTGATGGCGTCGAGGTGGGGAATAATAGTCTCGAGCGTTTCTTTACTCATAAATCCATTGGACACCCAGATATTTTTGATTCTCTTTTTCTTGGCCAACTTCATAGTATCCAGCGCGTACTCTAAAAAAATGGTCGGTTCGGTGTAAGTGTAGGCAATGCTGGCGCAGTTGCTTCTTATAGCTGTCTCGACTACTTTCTCCGGCGGGAGTTCATCGCCGCTGTTTTCTATATCCTCTCGAGTCACTCCCGGAAATTTACTCCCCTGCGAAATCTCCCAGTTCTGGCAGTTTTTACAGCGAAAGTTACAGCCGATAGTCCCGATAGAAAAAGAATAAGTTCCAGGCATAAAATGAAAAAGCGGTTTTTTCTCAATCGGATCCACGTTAGCCGCAATTGTTCGCCCGTAAACCAAAAGGTTTAATTTCCCATCAGTATTTTCTCTCACCCCGCAAATCCCGCGCTTCCCCGGCGCAATTACACAATGATGATTACAAGTTTTGCATTGAACTTTTTTATCAGCTAATTTTTTGTATAAAATTGACTCTTTCATATCGCTTATTAATACAATTTTAGCACAGAACTTATTGCGGAGGAAGTTTGCTAAAACTATCTCTAAGAGCTATAATACAATTATGCAAAAGCGATTATTTATCGGTGTGCCGATGCCGGATGATATTAAGAAGAAATTAGCGAAAATTATTGAAAGAGAATATCACGATTTGCCGGTGAGGTGGGGCAGGAAAGAGAATCTTCATCTAACGCTTAGCTTTCTTGGTTATGTCCAAGAAGAAGCTATTCCCGAAATTTGCCGGAATATCGACGAGGCAGTTAAAAATATTGAGATATTTGATCTTAATTTTGGCAAAATAGATTTTGGCCCCAGCGAGGAAAATAAAAAAATGATTTGGCTGGTGGGGGAGAAGAGTAAAGCGCTAGGCGAATTAAAATTTAATTTAGACAAAGAGCTTGGATTTTTCATTCGAGAGAGAAGGGAACTTAAGCCGCATGCGACTCTGGGGCGAATTAGAAAAAAAATGTGGGCCAAGCTAAATCCTGAACCTGAAATTAAAAAAGATTTTAAGGTTGGTTTTAGTGTTATCTCGGTTGATCTTATGGAAAGCAAATTTGAAAAAGGCAAGAGGGTGTATTATACGCTGGAGTCGTTCCCGTTAAAATAACTAGCGAATTACCTTAAATTACGAAATCCGTTTCTTCGTTATTTTAGTGCAAGTATTAGTTTAATTTGTGTCTGCAGAACACTAGCCAAACGAATATTAAACGAAAAAAACAAAGCTTTAGAAGTTTTGCAATTCAAAGAGATTAGAAATGAATTAAAACTAATGAGAGTGAATAGCATAGAAATTCTCGGAGTCAGAGTAGATAATTTAACCCGCGCTGAAATCGAGAACTGGATATCAAACTTGCTGGACAACGGCCAAAAAAAATTTATCACTACCCTTAATCCCGAAATCATTCTAAAAGCTCATCAAGATAAAAACTACCAAAATATCCTAAATTCTGCTAATCTTAATGTCTGTGATGGCGTAGGAGTAAAGCTGGTGTCATTTTTAAAAGGAAAGGCGATTAAAGCAAGATTCACAGGCGCTGACTTAACTCGATTTATTCTCAAGTTAGCTCAAGAAAAAAATCTCAAAGTTCTAATCGTCGCGCACGAAAAAAGCCTAAGCCAGCCGCGTGAGATAAAAGAAAGTGTTAAAAACAATTATCCGTTACTTAATTTTTCAGTGGAATATTTTAGTAACAGTAGCTCGTTTTTCGAAAATTGCGAAGTCCAAAACGCCCAAATAATTTTTGTGAACTTTGGCGCGCCTGAACAGGAAAAATTTATTTGCCGCAACCGCCATAGATTCCCGCAGGCGAAAATTTTAATCGGAGTCGGAGGAACTTTTGATTTTATGACGGGAAAAATGAAGCGAGCGCCAAAATTTTTAAGAAAGCCGGGATTGGAATGGCTTTGGAGATTAATTCAAGAGCCCAAGAGATTTAGAAGAATAATCAACGCGGTGATAATATTTCCGTTTTTAGCCATAACAAAATAGGTCGTAGGGAAATAGGTTTAAGACTGTAGGTCTAGTCATAGGTCATAAGTTATTGGAGTATTATTCCTCGTCAAAATCTCTCGCAAAGGACTCTGACGCTGCAGGTAAAGTTTTGCCAGACCATCAGAGTTCCCCGCTGTCTGCGAAGAGACTCTGACGAGGAGTGAATAACCAAAAATAATTATTTAACTGCCTAAATTCAATTAGTAATGTCAAACAAAAGAATCCTAATTTTAATTTCTTCTGCAGCTCTCGGAATATTAACCGTCTACGGGTTAACTTTTGCGACTTGGACTCCAATGACAGCTTATCTTACTTACCTTTTACTAGCCTTCTTTTTTCTTGGAGTCCTTGTCTCCAGCCAGCAGTACGAAGAGGATTCATTCTCTAAAATTGAAAGAGTCGTCAGCGCTTTTTTATTTTCTTACATTATGTTCTTTCGGTTGCTTTACGCCCCGTTAAACCAGTTCTTCTTTGGAATCTTAATTAAAGATATCTCTTTTGCTTCCGACGTACTGCGCTTGTTCTTATTTCTAATCTTTTTCTTCCTATTTGGCACTGCCTTCTTAATATTTAACAGCTATGCCAGGTTTGGCTTTCTTTCACGTTGCATAATCTTTAATAACCCAAAAAGTTTTTTAGTGTTGAGAATTCTCCTTGTATCCGCCGTGGGAATTTTCTTAATGCTTTACATTCGGAACTCATTCTTTTCTATTAAGCACTCTGCCCTGATGAATAAAATTTTACCTCCCCAAACCTGCAATTGGGCTTATGCTAAATATCCTAATTTTCTCAATCTCGGATTCGCCGCCAAGGGGAGAAGTGTTTGTTTATTTAGTTATGCTCAAGACCAATACGATATGAAGTATTGCGATTATATTAAAGAGGGAGCCATGCGCGAGATGTGCGTTAACTATTTTATTCCGGAGTCGGAAAGAGAAAGATAGAAAATTTTTATAAAAGAACTAAATGGCTATGTCGGAAAAAGTTAGAGTAAGATTCGCTCCCAGCCCCACTGGATATCTGCACATAGGCGGGCTTAGAACGGCTCTCTATAATTTTCTGTTGGCTCGAAAACGCCAGGGCGATTTTTTTCTGCGTATCGAGGATACCGATCAAAAAAGAGTTAATCCAGAAGCTATTAGCAACATAGTGAAATCGCTGGAATGGGCGAAAATAATGCCAGAGGAGGGAGTTTTCATTGATAAGGAGAAAAAAGTTGCTGAAAGGGGAAAATACGGCCCCTATATCCAATCTAAACGACTAGCGACTTACCAGAAATACGCTCACGATCTGGTAGAAGGGGGAAAAGCCTATTATTGCTTTTGCACGCCGGAAAGGCTTGAAGAACTGCGAAAAAGTCAGCAAGCCGCCAAATTGGCGCCGGCTTACGATAAGCGCTGTCTGAAAACTGTTTCGCTTGACGAGGCTAAGAAAAGAATTGCCGGAGGTGAAGAATATGTTGTTCGTTTTAATATTCCGGAGATAGGAGAAACTAAATTCGAAGATATTGTGCGAGGCAAAATAAGCTTCGCCAATAAAAATCTGGACGATCCGGTAATTCTAAAGTCCGACGGGTATCCAACTTATCATCTAGCTCATGTAGTGGACGATCACTTAATGGAAACAACTGTCGTTATACGCGGGGAAGAATGGCTGCCCAGCACGCCCAAGCATATTTTACTTTTCAAGGCTTTTGGCTGGGAGCCGCCGCGGTATGCTCACCTTTGTGTTATTCTTAATAAAGAAACCAAAAGAAAACTGTCCAAGCGCGACGGAGATGTGAGCGTAGAAGATTTTGTAAAAAGAGGTTATCTTTCTGAAGCTGTGATAAACTTCATTGCTCTTCTGGGTTGGAATCCGAAAACAGAGCGGGAAATTTTCAGTTTAGAAGAGCTGATTGAACAATTCGACGAAAAAAAACTCAACCGCGCTGCCGCTATCTTTGATGTAGGAAAACTGGATTGGATGAATGGAGTTTATATCAGAGAAAAAAATATCAATGAATTAACAAAACTATGCCAGCCTTATATCAAAGATTATCTTAAAAATAACCCGTCGCCGGATAAAGGCAAGTCATTGGAAAATTTTGAGTATTTGAAAAAAATTGTATCTGTAGAGCGGGAAAGAATGAAAAAGCTTTCTGATGTTGTCCAAAATATCGATTTTTATTTTACCTGTCCAAAGGTTAATAGGAAAATATTAAATTGGAAAAACACAAGCGACGAAAAAACGCGCGAGGCTCTTAAAAAAGCCCGTGATGTGCTATTATTAATAAGCGAGGCGGACTGGTCGCTGGACAATCTTAAAAATAAACTTTTAAAGGCGGCAAATCCCAAGAGTAGGGGAGAGTTGCTCTGGCCGCTTCGAGTTGCTCTCACGGGCAAGGAAAAAAGCCCATCGCCGTTCGAGGTGGCTTGGGTGATAGGGAAAAAAGAGAGTCTAAAAAGAACTGAATTAGCCATAAATACTGTGGAATAATTTTCAATTTCATCTATGGCAAACCAAAAACAAAAAACCAAATCCAGATTCATTTTCATTGTGCCAAGTATAGCTTTAGTTGCTTTTATTGCCACATATCTGGTATGCGGTATAGTCTATGCCGATGAAACTAATAATAATTCTATCGACCAAGCCATCGACGAGAAGCAGGATCAAATTAAAGAGCTGGATAAAAAATCCGAAACTTATCGTCAGATGATTGAGCTGAAGCAGAAAAAAGCTCAAACTTTAGAGAATCAACTAAGATTGATGGAAGCCGACATCGCTTCCTTTGAGCGGGATATCGCCGAGTTGCAGAAACAGATTGACGAAACTACAGCAGAAATTGATAATCTAAAATCCCAGATTGAGATGAAACGGAAAGATATTGAACAGCAGAAAAAAATTCTGGTCCAGCTTATCCAGGCTTACTATGAAAACGACCAGGATTCCCTAATGGAGATGCTTCTTAAGAACGCTAATTTTTCAGAATTTCTAGGCCAAGCTGAATATTTGGCGCAGACAGGGGAGAAAGTCAACAGCGTACTCACTTCGGTGGTTGAGGCTAAAAACGAACTTGACAGTCAGAAGAAACAACTGGAGATTAAAAAGAGAAAGCAAAAAGAAGACCAAGGGAAAATTTCCGCCAAGAGAAATTATTTATTGGGTGAGCAGAAATCAAAAGAACAGCTGCTTTTACAAACCAGCGGAGAAGAAAAAAAGTACCAGCAGCTGCTCGCCAAAATTGAAAAACAGAAAAGCGAATTGCTTGGAGACATCTCCGAACTTAGCTCCGAAAAAAGCTCTGACCTAGCCGCTGTAAAAGCCACTCTTAAAAAACCTAAACACGGACTGGCTTCGACCAGCTGGTATTTTTCCCAAAAGGACTCTCGTTGGAAAGATCAGCATATTGGATTTTCAAACTCTCTTATGAAGAGTTACGGTTGCGCCGTTACTTCGGTAGCTATGGTTCTGCGCTACCACGGAGTTGACATCGATCCAGGACTTCTCTCCAAACAGCCTATTTTCTACTATGATCTTATTGTCTGGCCTCAACAATGGAGAGGTATCAAATTAGCTTCGTCAACTAACCATGGAAATGTTAGCTGGAGCACTATTGACAAAGAATTAAAAAATAAAAACCCGGTCATCGTCTTCGTAAAGGCAAAAAAGAAAGGAGCTGGACATTATGTAGTTATTCACAGCAAGGACAAAAAAGGAAAATATATAGTCCATGACCCTTACTGGGGAGCTAACATCTTTCTCGATTCAACTCGCGCTCTGGTTAGCGCTCTCTACGACAGCGGCACCGTGATTGATCAGATGATTATCTATCATGAGAAATAAATTATTAAATTATCAAAGAGGATACACTTCCCCCAGTATGTCGTCTAAGATACATTGTGCGACATTGTATACTAAAAAAATATCATGCTTCCCCGCTAAATAAATTCCGCGCCGGTCCGGTTATGAAAAATAAAAAAATCTATCTTAGGCTTAGGCAACTAAAGAGCCTCTACTCTTCTCCGGCAGAGGCTTTTCCTTTTTTTAATGAATTTTTTTATTTTTTGCGCGTTTTCTCTCGTAATCCTTTATTGCCTCTCGTAGCGCGTCAGCGGCTAAATTAGAACAATGCATTTTAATCGGAGGCAAACCTTCCAACTCGTCAGCAATGTCGTTGCGGGTAATTTTAACCGCCTGATCAAGCGTTTTACCCTTTGCTATTTCAGTTAACATTGACGAGGCAGCGATAGCCGCGACACAACCTAAAGTCTCAAACTTAATGTCAGAAATTATTTTTTTCTCTTTTTCCTTCTTGACTTTTATATAGACCGTCATAATATCTCCGCAAACAGGGTTGCCGACATTTCCCACTCCGTCAGGGTTTTTAATTTTTCCTAAATTGCGCGGATGTATAAAATGTTGCATTACTTTTTTAGAATATAGCATAAAAAAAGAATTAAGAACTTATAATTTTACTCAAGCCTACTAACTCGCAACCTCATCTCTAGTAATTTCTGCCAGCAACTTTTCTCAACTTACTAACTGTATCTTTCAAAGCGCTGATTGCATAATCAACTTCCTGTTTAGTTGTGTATTTTCCTAAAGTTATTCGCAGACTTCCATGACTCTCTTCATCCGTGAGTCCAATAGCAATCAAAACATGGGAAGGACGCAAATTTTCTGAAGAACAGGCGCTACCAGTGGAAACAGCTATACCCTTTACATCCAATCCCATTAACAATCCCTCTCCTTCCACATTGGAAAAAGTAAAGTTGGCGTTATTAGGGACCCGTTTCATTTTCGATCCGTTAAGCCTAACGTCGGGAATTTCTCTAAGAATTCTTTGAACCAAATAGTCGCGCAGTTTGGCAACTTGGTTATAAACTTTTTTTCTTTCTTTTGCAACTAATTCCAAAGCGGAGCCCAATCCAACGATTCCCGGAACATTATGGGTCCCGCTTCGCAAATTAGATTCCTGCTCTCCCCCATCCTGAATTCTCTTTATAGGCGTTCCTTCTCGAACATAAAGACAGCCAGCGCCTTTAGGCCCGTAAATCTTATGGGCTGACATAGAAAGTAAATCCACACCGAGATTGTCTACTTTGCAATCAAGATAGCCAATAGCTTGCGTGGCATCGGTGTGAAAAATAATTTTCCGATCTCGCCCAGCATTGATTTTTTTCAGCAGTTCGCCAACTTCCCTGATCGGCTGGATGGTGCCGATCTCGTTATTGACATACATAACAGAAATCAGGCAAGTGCTGCGCTTAATCGATTCCTTAACGTCTCTAACCTTTATTATGCCCTCTTTCCCAATCGGCAAGTAAGTAACTGCGACTCTACCCTGTTCTTCCAGCACTCGGCAGGTGTTCAGCACGCACGGATGCTCAAATTGAGTAGTAATGATGTGCGGTTTTATCTTCCCATTGAATTCTGATTTCAGAATTATTCCTTTAATGGCAAGGTTATTACTTTCCGTGGCTCCAGAAGTGAAAACAATTTCGTCTGGACTACATCCAAGAAAACGAGCTGTTCGCTGTCTAGCTTTTTCTATCGCTTCGCTTGCTTTTCTGCCAAAAGAATGAAGCGACATTGGATTGCCAAACTTTTGTGAGAAATAAGGCTTCATTATCTCAAAAACCCGCGGGTCAAGCGGAGTTGTCGCTGCGTAATCGAGATAAACTTTTTTCTTTTTCTTCATACAGCTTAATATTATATCCTCTGCTAGTTTATTGCAAGGAAATATTTTCCAAGATTCAAGTTTAGCGAAACTCTATATTGCTCTTTTTAAATATACCATTAACAAAGCTATAGCATTGTTAATGGTATAG
>CAZIWW010000012.1:0-9298 GCA_964543275.1 uncultured Bdellovibrionales bacterium
GAACCATATCCGCTTTGTTAACTGGAAGTTTTTTAATGATGCTTGATTCTTTCATGGATTACAAATTAAACAACGAGCTAATTAAACACCGCAACTTCGCGCTTCGCGCTTTGCGCTTTTAACTTTCCCCAAACCCCACGTACTGCACTTCTTCCAAAAGCTGGATGCCGAATCTGTTTCTTACTTTTTGTTTAATGAGACTGGCTAGAATCACAACATCTTCGGCTTTAGCGTTCCCGGCATTAACAATGAAGTTTCCATGGCTTTGGCTGACCATCGCCCCGCCGATTTTTTTGCCCTTGAGACCCAAAGCTTCAATCAAGTAACCGGCGGGAATTTTGTCCCCAATAATCTTTTGCCTCGTATCCCGTTCGAACTCTTTTATCAATTTTTTATCTTTCACTGCCGGATTCCTAAAAAAACTCCCCGCGCTGGGAAAGTTAAGAGGCTGTTTTTGCTTGCGTTTTTTCAAAATATCTTTAACCACTTGCCGGCTTTTTTCCATATCGCCTTCTTGGAGCTTCAAAGCAACAGACAGAATTATTAAATTATTATTTTGCTTAAAAACGCTGTCGCGGTAAGAAAATTGGCAATCTTGTAATTTGTAATTTGTAATTTGTAATTGGGATTTGTTTTGGTTATTTGAATTTTGGATTTTGAATTTGTTCCGAATTTCGAATTTCGAATTTCGAATTCTCAACACTTTGACGGATTCAACAACATTAGCCATATTACGTCCAAGCGCCCCCGCATTCCCCCGCACCGCTCCGCCGATTGTTCCCGGAATCCCCGCCGCCCATTCGAAACCAGTGAGATTATTTTTCACAGACTCATTAACAATTTTACTTAATAAACACCCCGCCCCGCACTCAATTCGTAAATTTGAAATTTGAAATTTGAAATTTGAAATTTTAATTACTAATCCGCCAAATCCTTTATCGCTAATCAAAACATTGCTCCCGCCGGCCAAAATAAAAAAGGGGAGATTTTTATCTTCGGCAAAGCTAATCGCTTTAATTATTTCTTCTTCGTTTTTAGCCTCCGCGAAAAACCTCGCCGCCCCGCCGACTTTAAAAGTAGTATATGGAGCTAGAGGAATGTTTTCTTGAATCTCCACATTTAAATAATACAACAGTAAATTTAAAAAGCCAACTCTCTCTAAAGTCAGCTTTGTCATTGCTAAAAAACGAGTTTTTCATTTCAGCTCCTGAAAAGATTTTACCTGCCTGGAAATATCTTCCTTTATCTCTTCCCAATTCATTCCCGCTAGCATTTTCGGCATTGGTTCGTTTTCAGCGTCGTCAAAATAGACAAGGCTCTTGAGAATGTGTAGCGTGTTGTATTTTATCCCCGAATACTTCTTTTTGAATATATTTAAAATTTCAGAGAGAGAATATTTTTGGAGGATAAAACACAGGTCGACAAAATCTTTTTTGCTTCCCCGCGAAGAAATCGCGTCGATTTTCATCGCGGCGATATCCCGCTCATCAGCAAGATTCACACCGGCAAAAACTAAAAAAGGAAAAAGTAAATCGTAATTATAGCGAAAAAAGCTTATTTTCACACAATCCAAAGAGCCGCTCAAAGTTCGCTCTTCTTCGCAATCCAAAGCGAATTCGCCAATTCGCGAAAGCCGGCCTTTTAGGTTCTTGACGGAAAATTCCTCACTCGAAAAAAAATCGAGATCGATCGATTTTCTGTGTCCCAGCTGAATCGCAAGAGCCGTTTCGCCGGCCAGATAGAATTTCGCCGAGATTTTTTCTTTTCCTATCTTTTCCAAAACGGACTTTGTTTTCGAATCGATTGCTTCGGGATGCATTTCTTTTTGTCGAGACCAAAAAGCAAACACCAAAAATTATTGGTCTTGGCGTTAAACTTTCCGGCGCTTTCCAAAAATACTTTTTTTAGCGATTCCTCCCCATAGCGCCTTTTTGACCATTTTAGATCTTCCAGATCTCCTCTATCCAGAATTCTTTCAATTATGAACCGCCGATGAGTATCGGGATCAATTTCATTAAGATTTACGTCCCAAAAAAGGCTTCTTTTTTTCAATGTTTTCACATCACTATTGTAGCATGGAAATCGGAAAATTCTCCACTTCTATTGAATACTATTCTTTCAACTTTTCCCCCGCTTCCAGCACATTCCCCGCGCCCATAGTGATAACCAGATCATCGGATCCAATCTTGTCGCTTAAATAATCCACCACTTCACCGATGGTCGGAATGTATTTAATATTTCGGTGGTAGCGACTTGCCCGCTCAACTAAGTCCTTAGAGTGCGCCACGCCTTGTTCCTCCCGAGCACTGCCGTAAATATCCAAAATTATCACATTGTCGGCGTCTTCAAAGCTTTGAGCAAAATCTTCCAAAAGCGCTTTGGTGCGAGTGTAGGTATGCGGCTGGAAAACGCACCAAATTTTTTTTCTGGGGAAAAAGTCGCGCGCGGCTCGAAGCGTAACTTTAATCTCCTCCGGATGATGAGCGTAATCGTCAATGAGAATGGCGCCGTTCCGCCTGCCAATATACTCAAACCGCCGGGAAGTTCCCTCAAATTCAGACACGGCCCGGCGCATTTTTTCCGCACCAGCGTTAAACTGATAAGCTGCGGCTACCGCAGCGGCAGTATTAAGCACATTGTGACGCCCCGGCAAGCTCAAATCAAACCTGCCTAATTTCTTCTCGTTAAACCACAAAGAAAAAAACTGCTTGCCCTCCTTGAGCTCATAATCCTTAATTCGCAAATTGCAGTCCAGTCCAAATCCGTAAGTGATAACTTTGCACTTGGCGCTTTTCGCTATCTCAAGAGTGTCGCTTCTATCACCGCAGACAACTAAAAAACCGTGCAAGGGAATTTTAGCCACAAATTTCTCAAAGATGCTTTTATACTCTCCGTAATTTTCAAAAAAATCTGGATGATCCCAGTCAACACTGGTTAAAATTACTGCCTTTGGATCGTAGTATTTAAATTTGCCCTGATACTCGTCGGCTTCGATAACCATAAATTCGCTCCTGCCTGCCAAAGCCGAACTTCTCCATTGAATAACTTTTGAGCCTACTACAGCTGTCGGATCAAACTCGGCTATCCGCATAATATCCGCCAGCATAGCTGTAGTGGTTGTCTTGCCGTGAGTGCCGCAGACCGCGATGCCGAACTTTTTATTAAACAATTTCCCCAGAAGCTCTGGATAAGAAATTATGTGAAGCCCGGTTTCTTTAGCCGCTTTAAACTCCGGATTATTTGTTTCGTTATAGGCCGTGGAATAAACAACTAAATCAATATCTGGATTCTCCGCAATATGCGCCGCGTCAAAGTTGTCGTAGAAATCTATTTCCAGTTTTTTAAGAATCTCGTCGGTAAAAAATTTCTCTTTAGTGTCCGATCCTATCACTTCGACTCGCCAACGCTTAAAAATTTCCGCCAGTGCCACCATGCCGGATCCCTTGATGCCGATGAAGTAGATTTTTTTTAGTTTAGAGAAATCAAGCATATAAGCTAGGAGTTAAAACCCAAAATTCGAAATACTAAACATGCCTAAAGCACTTTGCCTTCATGGCGGCAATAGGAACTCCAGATGTTTGAATCTCGATATTGCTTGGAATTTTAAGTTTGGGATTTATTTAGAAATTGGAAATTAGAAATTAGAAATTTGAGCGAAACTTATATTTTCTTGCAAAAACTATCTTTCTACTATCACCTCTATTCTCGGCAAAGCACGAGTAGCTGCCTTCCTCCCTTCCTTTATCAACTCCGCCGTTTTAGTTACATCCGCTCTTTTGACATGCATCACATCCGGACGAATGGCTATATCGCAATCTTCATCGCGAAACAACCCTCTTTTATAATCCCAGCTAGTAGCCCGAAGCCCGATCAAATACATCTCCAAAAAATTAAATCTGTGGTTTTCATAATCATCCAAAAGCTTTATCTTCTTCATTAACTTCTTCGCTCGACCCAAAAATTTCCGCTCGTCAGCGTTTTTTATTTTCTCCTGCATTCTAAAAACCGGGCTTGCCATTCTTCCAACCCTGCTATTTCTCATCGCTTTCCTCACATCCCCAACCGTCCTGGTTATAACATTCCTATTTACGCTTACATCAACTCCTATTACGACGTCAGCTCCTAATTTATAAGCAACATCAGCCGGAACAAGCGAGACAACGCCTCCGTCCATAATCAGCCTTCCTCTGTATCTCCTTAAAGGGGTAAGACCAGGCAAAGCTGTTGTCATCAATAAAGCCTTGGCAATATCTCCATTGTTGAGAATGATTTCCTCGTTAGTTAGAACATCCGTCGCCACAAAAGCCAACTTTATATCTTTAAGATCTTCAAAATCCTTCCCGCCGGTTATATATTCAAAAAAAGACTCCATCTTCCTGCCTTTCAATATTCCCTCTCCAGTTAGACAAAAGTCAAGAAGCCTTTTTCTATCTTTTTTATTTTTCATTGACAAGGCTATATCCTTAAACTCTTTCATTTTCCCGCAGGCGTAAGCCGCCGCTACAATCGCCCCGCTGCTGCAACCTACCAGGATGTCAATGGGTATCTTATTTTCCTCAAAAACTTCCAAGACGCCGATATGCGTCATCCCGCGCATGGTACCGCCGCCGAGAGCCAAGCCAACTTTCTTTCTTTTTTTATCTATAGCGAATTTAGTCATAGGGACTTAGTTATAGAAAAATAGAGCATCGGCGGTAAGACAGATCATAGATCATAGATCGTAGGTCGTAGGTCGTAGGACTTTATATTCCAAATATTCCAATTACTCACGACCTATGACAAGACTTACAGCCTTGAACCTATTCCCCTACGACACACTACTCACCTACTACTCCCTAAACCACCCCAGCCAGCCCCAATATCTCCTCCGCTATTTTCTCCGCCGCTTGCGAATTGTAGAATTTCTTAATACGTTCAGATATTTCATATCTTTCTTCTTTGTTATCCAAAATCTCTTTAACTTTTTCCATAAGGATATTTTCACCCAAGTTATCCTGCTCCAACATAACCGCCGCTCCGGCTTGGGCTACGCTGAAAGCGTTAGCCTGTTGGTGATTATTGGCAGCGGTTTTAAGAGGAACTAAAATAGAAGGTTTGCCGTTAGCCGCAATTTCGGCGATCAAGCTCGCTCCGGCTCGACTGATCACGAGATCGGCCACCTTAAAAGCATGCGGCAGCTCCTCTTTTAAGAATGGGTAGGGATGATAGCCTCTGCGACCGGCTTTGATACCCACCCTAGCCGCTTCGTGAATAACAGGCTCATATTCATTCTTGCCCGTGATATGGATTATCTCAAAGCGGTGAAGTAAACTCGGCAGAGCGTTTACTATCGCTTGATTAATTACTCTAGAGCCCTGACTGCCGCCTACCACCAAAATGACTTCCTTGCCCAAACTTAGATGGAACAATTCTTTAGCCTTCTCTTTATCCCCTCCTATCAGTTCTCGCCTGATAGGAATGCCAGTTAAAACAGTTTTCTCTTTTGGGAAAAAATTGAAAGCGGCCGGAAAAGAAATAGCCACCCGTTTAGCCATTTTCGACAAAAACCGATTGGCAATTCCGGGCATAACATCTGACTCGTGAATAATAACCGGGATTCTATAAATCCAGGCAGAAATGACCACCGGCACAGTGGCATAACCGCCCTTGGCAAAAACAACATCCGGCATAAAAATCAGCAGATGCCACAGCGACTGAATTATGCCAATTGGAATTTTAAACAAATCAATAAAGTTTTGCAGAGAAAAATAGCGGCGGAACTTCCCGCTTAAAACAAGCTTGGAGGGAATAAATTCTTTATCCATTACTTCTTTTTCCAACTCTCCTTTGGGCCCTAAGAATAAAAACTCCACATCGTCCTTTTCTCCAACTATTTTTTTCAACTCGCGGGCGACAGCTAACAAGGGGTACAAATGTCCACCTGTGCCTCCAGCAGTTAAAACAATACGCATTAAACAAAATGTCAAAATTTAAAACTCAAAGCGCAAAACTTTGGTACTTGCTCACCTCGCCGACGATGCAGGCTTCGCTCGTGAATCAATTTATATAAATTAATCCGTCTGGTGAAATCAGACACCTTAGTTTTGAGTTTTGACATTTGAGCTTTGAGCTTCCACTATTTACATTCTACATTTTTTTGATATATTCAACAAGATTCCCACGCCGATCATAGAGAATGCCAGCGAGGTTCCGCCGTAACTTATAAAAGGCAAAGTTACACCGGTTAAGGGCATCAATCCAGTTATAGCGCAGATATTAATCAGCGCCTGAAAGATTATCCAGGAAGTAATTCCAACGGCAACCAGCCTTCCAAAAACATCCGGCGCGTTTTTGGCGATCTTAAACCCGCGCATGGCAAAAATAACAAAGAGGATAATGAGAACGCTCACGCCGACCAAGCCTATTTCCTCGGAAATTACAGCAAAAATGGAATCCCCTACCGGCTCGGGAAGATAATTAAACTTCTGACGGCTATGCCCCAAACCCAATCCCCAAAGCCCGCCTGACCCGATGGCTAACAATGCCTGATTTATCTGATAGCCTATGCCGCGGGGATCAAGCTCTGGATTAAGAAAAACCAAGAGACGGCTCATGCGATAGGACTCAATTTTCACCAGAATCAAGAATACCAGGGCGCCTAACCCAAGCATAGACAAAAGATGATGAAATCTTGCTCCAGACACAAAATAAATCGACATGGCGATAATTACCAAAACGCTCAATGTTCCCATGTCAGGCTGTTTAATCACCAAAAATCCCACTATTCCGATTATGGCCAAGAAAGGAACAAACCCTTCAAATAAATCAGATCCCTTTTCGCGTTTGCCTTCCAGCCAAGCCGCGAGATAAATAATTAATGAGAGTTTTAGCATCTCCGACGGCTGGAAAGAAAAAATGCTAAGCTGAATCCATCGGCTGGCTCCCTGGAACTTTAGCCCAACGCCAGGAATAAAAACTAAAACCAAAAGAACTAAATTAAGCAGAAAAAGCGGCAGAGCGATTTTCCTCCAAGCGCGATAGTTAATCTTCTGAACTATAAACATCAGAATCAATCCAGGCATAACTCCATAAAAAAGTTGGTGCTTGAAAAAATAATAGGAGTCGCCAAAACGATGTTGAGAGATAGCCACTCCAACTGAAGAAATCATCACCAGGCCGAAAACCAACAAAGCAAAGGTAGTAATGATTAGAGTTTGATCGGGTTTTTGCTTTCCAGACCTCATACAACAAATGTCCCAGAGCTCGGCTCTGGGATGTATAAGATTGTTAATCTTCTAGTAATAATTTTTCTAATTCTTTCTTTTCTTTCATATAAAGTGAGTTCTCCATTACAAAATCCTTATACTCATCAAACCTATAATCAAATTGGCTCAAGATAACATCCTTATTACAAATCTTACTATCTCTAATTCCAAAATAGTCCGGTAGGCTGGAGTATTTCCACTCGCGATTTTTATAACCATGGATAAAGTGATTGTTATTCACATACGCCGAGAGGTATAGTAAGTAGCTGTTGGAATTTATATGAACCGCCTTAAACTTTCCCTGAAACAAAGAACCGGTTCTTTCATTTCTATTGTTGAAATAGTGAGTATAGCTTGTCCCCAGTTTATGCATAAACTTCTCAATCCCTTTTTCTCTGAGCTGCCTTACAATTAAATGATAATGATTTGGGTTTAGGCAGTAAGCAACAAATTCCACTAATGGCTTAGATTTAACCTTTAATTTCGGAAAATCCCAGAGCCGAGCTCTGGGACGATACTTTCGGAAATCTTTCCAGGCTGCCATTAAACCATCCTTTTCATCATTTAGTAAATTCATTGAAAGCAGGAATCTTCTATAATCCATTTCGTCATTAAAGACAATTCTTTTGTCTACACCCCTATTTAAGATATGATAATACTCGCCTATAGCAAATTCAATTTTTCTCATTTTTTTCTTTTAATCTTAGAGCTCGGCTCTGGGATTTCTGGGATTTCCACTTCTCAATCTCTTTATGGTTCCCACTAAGTAATATCTTTGGCACTCTCCAGCCTTTAAAATTTTCAGGTTTGGTGTATTGAGGATATTCAAGATAACCTTTCTTAAAAAAAGACTCGTCTTTCAATGATGCAATATTGCCTAAAACATTAGGGATGAGTCGAGCTACCGAATCTACTAAAACCATAGCCGGCAGCTCCCCGCCAGTCAGCACATAATCACCAATGGATATTTCCTCGTCAGCCAGATACTTAATCACTCGTTCATCTACTCCCTCATATCTCCCGCAAATTAAAATTAAATTTTCGCACTTCGCCAGCCGTTTCGCGTCAGTTTGAGTATATTTTTCACCTTTAGCGGAAAATAAAATAGTTCTGGTCTTTTCATTGTTTCGACTTTGAACTTGGGCTTTTTTTTGAAATTTGAAATTTGAAATTTGAAATTTAATCACCTGAAGACAATTATAAATGGGCTCCACCTTCATCACCATTCCCGCTCCTCCGCCATAAGGCGTATCATCCACAGTTTTGTGTTTATCTTTAGCATAATCTCGAAGATTATAAACCTTTATCTCAAACAAATTATTTTCCCGCGCGCGCTTAATAATGCTCTCATTAAAATAAGAGTCGAAGATTTTAGGAAAAATTGTGATGATGTGAAAAGTCGTCATTCTTTACAAATTACGAATCTATTACGAATATACGAATAAGTTTTACGAAAGAAATAGTTCTGTTTTGGGCAGCGTCCTTGCTTTGTATTCGTATATTCGTACGAAATTCGTAATTCGTAGACAAAAGCAAAAACCGCACTACAATAGTAACACGGTTTTCACGTAAAATGAAGTCTTTAAGACTTGATAAATCTACATTTTGATGTCCCCGACGACATCGTCAATGCTCCGGCTGGATTCTCTGTCTCTGTTTCTCCCTCTGCCAACGGAACCTTCCGGTTCGTTGATCTTGAGGTTGACTCGAGCGTTGTTTTTGGCGCCTACCACTCGCAGAAGAGTTCGGATAGCCTTAGCCGTGGCTCCTTCTCTTCCGATGACCATCCCCATGTCTTTGGGATCCACATCGAGTGTGATAAGCACTCCTCTTTCATCAATTTCCCGAGCACTCTTAACCGCATCCGGATTGTCAACTAGAGTCTTAACGATATACTCAACAAACTCTTGATCTTTTTCCATCTCTTTTCTGATTATATCTATTAATCGGAAAGTGGTTTTTCGGACATCGACCTTTAGGAAACTCTGTCCACCAACTTATCCTGATAGTGTCTGTATTATGTAGGAATTGCTAGAAAAAGTCAAATGGAGAAA
>CAZIWW010000012.1:9398-18585 GCA_964543275.1 uncultured Bdellovibrionales bacterium
TTTTCTTCCACCTTGTCAGCAGAAACCTCGACCGGCTTTTTTTCTTTTTCCTCTTCAACAGCCTCCTTAGGCTTTTCCTTCTTGACGGTCTCTTCGGTCTTTTCATTTCCTTTATCCGTCAGCTTCTTTGCCTCCTCTTCTTTCTTTTCCCGCCTTATTTTAACAGCCTTTTTAGGTCCTTCAATAATTCCAGCTGACACCAAAAGATTGTGAGCGCTGTCGGAGCACTTAGCGCCATTGCCAAGCCAGTATTTGATTCTTTCCTTATTAAAGCTTTTTCCTTTAGTATGCGGATTATAAAAACCTAGGGCATCAATAAACTTCCCTTTAATTGAAGCCGAATGTTCCGCCACCACTAATCTAAAAAAAGCTTTATTCCTTTTTCCTCGCCGAGTGAGTCTGATTTTAAGCATAGAAACGAAACTATTGTTCAAATTAAACCACTAACTTATACTATTCAAAGTTATTAACTTTGTCAATGTATATGAGGCTCAAGTTCAAAGCACAAAGTTGCAATTAGAAACTAAAAGTCGCTCAAAAGTTTTTAGTTAACTTTGAATTTTTCCGCCCGAGACGGATCAGTCACCAGACAAGAACTTTACACTTTGAATTTCGCGCTTTTAACTTTTAAGTTCGCCTCCCTTTCCCACTTGATCCAACTTCACCGATAGTACTTTGGAAACACCGTCGTCGCCCATAGTGACACCGTAAAGAATCGAAGCCTGACGCATAGTTTCCCGATTGTGAGTTATTAGCACAAATTGAGTTTGACATGACAACTCATGAAGAATTCTGCTAAACCGTCTGGAGTTGGCTTCATCCAAAGCCGCTTCAATTTCGTCCAAGACAGCAAAAGGAGGCGGATTATTTGAGATAATAGCGAAAAGAAGAGCCTGCGAAGTCAGCGCTCTTTCCCCGCCCGAGAGCATATTGAGACTCGAAATCTTTTTCCCTGGAGGAACAGCTTTAATCTCGATTCCCATCTCTTTTTCCTCTCTTTTCTGATCCTCTCCGTTCAATTCATCAACCCCTTCATCATCGCGATTGCTTCTTACGCCTTTCCGCGTCTCTACTTTTATCTTGATCAGCTCGGCATTCCCACCGCCAAAAATTATTTTGAAATATTTGGAGAAATCGGCGTTAACCTTTTCAAAAGTTTTCTCAAAAGAAATTTTTATTTTATCATCCATTTCCTTAACAATTTCAACTAGCGACACGATCGCTTTTTCCAAATCCCGCGATTGACTCTTTAAAAAGTCGTGTCTTTTCTGCGTCTCCTCGTACTCTTCAATTATCATTGGATCAATAGCTCCGATCTGCTCCGCTTGGGCTTTAAGTCGATTAACTTCTCTCTCCAGACTGCCCGTATCCAATAATTCTTCATCAATCCGAATCGAATTAAGCCGGCTGGGGTCGCTCATTGACAATTCTTCCGCGACCTTCTTTCGCAGATCTTCTTCTTTGACTTCAAGCTTAGCTAGATTGATCCTCGTCTCGTTCAGTTTTTCCCTAACTATATTTATTTTGCTCTGCCTTTCTCTCAGCTCCGCTTCTAGTTCAAAATAGCGGCTGCGGGATTCCCTATCCTCTCTAAATAGATTATCAATTTCACGCTTATTTTTCTTAACCCGCTGGTTTAAAATAGATATTCTTCGCGCGAGATCGTTCTTTCGATTCTCAAGCTCTCCAATAACCTTTAAATCGACTACATTTTCCCTCTTACTGGATCGACGCGCTTTCTTGCCTTTGCAAATCTCCTCGCATAACTTTTCCATCTCGCCTCTTAAATAACTAAACTTCTTTTTCAGTTTTTCCAACTGATCGAAGCTGGAAATTTTGTTCAAATCTCTCTCTATTTCTTCATACTCCGCGCGAATTTTTTTAAATTCTTCCTTAATATAGAGAAAGTCAATTGGAATATCGTCAATCATCTCAAAGTTTTTAGCCTTTTCCTTTTCCTTTTCCATTTCAATCCTAGCCTCCGTCACCGCCAGTTGCTTTCTTAGCTGGTTGATATCAGCAAAGATTTCTTCTCGCTTTTTTTCCAAGCTATTTCTTTTATTCTCAAAATCCTCATTCGCGCTAGATTCCTTCTTAACTTTTATTTCTAAGTTATCAATCTGCCGCTGGAGCTTCATTTCCTCCCTGCCAATTTCTTCTTTCTCTTCCAAAATTTTCTCTTTCTCCCTTTCAATCTTCCGCCAATAAAATCCATAGAGCAGTTCCTGTTTCTCTCGAAGTTTTTCCGCCACCTCCTCTCCCTTCCTAGCCTTTTCCGATTGCCTCTTTAAAACTTTGAGATGAGGTTCAATTTCCCTGATTAAATCATAGACTCTCTGAAGATTGCCGCGGCTCGAATCCAATTTTCGCAAAGATCTGTCCTTTTTTAGCTGATACGGCTTTACTCCTGCCGCCTCTTCAAGAATAATTCTTCTCTCCGCCGCCGTCGCGTCAAGAACAGCGTCAGCCATTCCTTGATTAATAATGCAATAACTCCTCTGTCCAATTCCGCCCTTGGCCAAAATATCAACAATGTCGATTAATCGGACTCTGCTTCCGTTAATTAGATATTCGCTTTCCCCGCTCCGATAGAGTTTGCGAGTAATCACAACTTCGGAAAATTCAATAGGAATTTTTTTATCAGCGTTGTCAAAAAAAAGAGAAACTTTAGCGCTTCCCATCTGGGCTTTTTTCCCTGAACCGGCAAAAATAATGTCCTCCGACTTCCTGCCGCGAAGGTTCTTCAGCGACTGTTCACCCATAGCCCACTTAATGGCGTCAGCCACATTGCTCTTGCCGCTGCCATTAGGACCCACGATGGCCGTAATGCCGCATTTTTTATCACCTTTTATCAAACTGCAGGAAGGCAAAAAATCTAAATTAGTTTTAGCGGCAAAAGACTTAAAACCGGATATCTCAACTCTCTTTAAATACATTTTTGTTTTCGTAATTAAAATCCGAAATTCGAAGCACGAAGCACGAAACAAATCCAAAATTCTAATATCTAAATTCAAAACGTTTAAAAGTTTGGATTTCGAATTTAGATATTGTTTCGGATTTAGATATTCGAATTTCGGATTTAGCCCTTCTACTACCACCCTTTCGCTTCCAGCCCATTTTTTGCTGCCTCCCTCTGCGCCTCCTGCTTGGAAGATCCCTCGCCTTGAGCCACTTCTTCATCGCCCAAGAAAACTCCAACCACAAAATGCTTATCGTGATCGGGACCAGTTTCAGATATAACTCTGTAACTTGGAGTCATGCCCACTCTATCCTGTGCCTCCTCCTGAAAATGAGATTTAGCATCCAAGTAAAGTTTCTTCGCGATAACTTCTTTGAGGTGGACTATTACATTGTTTATTATAAATTTTTCAGCCGCTTTATACCCCTGATCAAGATAAACAGCTCCAATAATCGCCTCCAGTGCGTTGGCTAAAAGATAACTTCTCGCCCGGCCGGTGTCCTTTGCCTCGCCGCGACTCATAAGTAAATATTCTTCCACTCCCAAATTTTTCGAGATTCCAAAAAGCATTTCTCTATTCACCAAAGCCGCCCGCCAGTTGGTAAGCTCCCCTTCCGGATTAGGAAAATTCTTGTAAAGGTAATCCGTAACCACTAATTCTAAAACAGCGTCCCCCAAAAATTCCAGCCGCTCGTTATGATCCAGCGGATAACCGCGGTTTTCGTTAAGATACGAACGATGGGTTACCGCTGTTCTAAGAAGATCGAGGTTATTGAATTTCACATCTATCTTACTTGCGAGATTTTTTATATCCTTGCCCATAAGCATCCCAATCCAAAATCCCAAGCGCAAAACTCAAAACAAACCCAAAGCTCAAAGCCCAAATGCTTAAAATCCCTCGTTTTGAATTTTAGTCATTTGGATTTTGATATTGTTTTGGATTTTGAATTTTGAAATCTGGATTTAAAAATAAATTATAAATATCTCAACAAACTATTCTTCACTCGAATCAGTTTTATTTTCAGCGCTACTTTTATCCTCCGCCTTATCGTCTTTCATCGGCTCGCCCATCTCCCGATAAATCGTCCCCAACACTCCGTTGATAAATCTACCGGAGGATTCGCCGCCAAAAGTTTTAGCCAATTCTATTGATTCATTGATAGCCACCTTGGGCGGAACTTCCTCGTAATCGCCAAACACTAATTCGAAAATTCCCAGCCTTAAAATATTCCTGTCCACCGTAGTTACCTGTTCCAACGGCCACTCCGGCGCGCACTTTTCAATCAGCGCGTCAATCTTTTTCCTGTATTTCAACACTCCCTTAACCAGAGAATGAACAAAAGTTTCGTCCTCAATGCCCGGTCCAAACTCTTTTACATTGTGCTTAATTATTTCATCAACAGCATCGCTTTTCCTGCCTCTAAAGTCCCATTCATAGAGACTTTGCATAGCAATGCTTCTGGAAAGATGACGATTAGCCATGTATGGAAAACTCAAAGCTTAAAGCGCAAAGTGCAAAGCCACAACTCAAAACGTAAAACTAATTTAGAAAGCTTTAAGCTTTTAGCTGTGGTTTTGCGTTTTGCGCTTTGAGCTTTCAGCTTATTTCTTGCTCTTCTCTTTCTTTCT
This sequence comes from uncultured Bdellovibrionales bacterium, assembly GCA_964543275.1. GTDB lineage: Bacteria > Patescibacteriota > Minisyncoccia > Moranbacterales > UBA11712 > CAZIWW01. The sequence continues at coordinate 13,987 of CAZIWW010000012.1, forward strand.
CTTCTTCTCCGCCTTCTTTGCCATATCAACCACCTCTTTGCCTTTATAATACCCGCAATACGGGCAGACTTCGCGTTGATTAATCATTCTAGCGCAATGAGAACAGGAAACTAAATTTTTAGTTTTGAGCTTAAATCTAGCTCTGCGACGGTTTCTCCTGCCTTTTGTACAACGCCGTTTCGGAACAGACATAATGGTAAAAACTACTCAATAATTATTAAAATGGCAACTAAGATGATAGTATAATAAAATTTGGGTTTTGGCAATAGAAAAAATCAAAGCGCAAAAACCAAATACCAAAACTACAGACCAAAAACTTCCAAACATTTCCGATGTTTTTAAGTTTCAATTTATATTTTTGGCTTTTGGTCTTTGGTTTTTGGTTTAACAAAAGTTTTCCGATGAATCCCGCACGGCCCAAATTTCTTCAACATTTCAAAATGCAGCTTGGTTCCGTATCCCTTGTGTCTATCAAAACCATATTGGGGAAATTTACGGTGATAGTCAAGCATCATCCTGTCCCGAGTAACTTTAGCCACTATAGATGCCGCCGAGATGGAAAAAACCGTCCTGTCCCCGTTCATTATCGGCTTTTGCTTTAATGAAATGTTTGGCAGAAATGCTTTGCCGTCCAGTAAAATTAAGCTGGGGTCGCTTTTGATTTTTCTTTTTAAATCGGATAGAGCTTTTTTCATCGCTAAAAATGTAGCCTGCATAATGTTTATTCTGTCAATCGTCTTCTCGCCACACCAACCAGCGCCAAAACTAAAGTTTTCAGCAATAAAGCTATATGCCTTCTCCCTTTGTTTGGCGGAAAGAGTCTTGGAATCGCGAATCAACTGCCAGTGTTCGCGAGTCTTAACCCTTTTTATCCGCTCCGGAAAAACAACTACCGCCCCGGCTACCACTGGACCCGCCAAAGGCCCACGCCCAGCCTCGTCAACGCCAACTAAGACGTTAAGATTTTTATTCCAGTATTTATATTCCAAATCGAGAGTTGGCAGAATCATATTTAAAAGTATAAAGTATTTAATGCAAAGCATAAAGCTTGTTGAGATGAAACCTCGACAAATGACAACTTCCAACTTTTCTGTCAATGATATACAATAGAGGAAGAGACGATAAATCCTTGAAGGGGAATTAGTTTTTGATTATGCCTAGCAACAACTCAAAACCAAAATTCGCTCATCTTCACGTCCACTCTCATTATTCTCTTCTCGACGGACTCGCTAAAATTGACGAGCTGATTGACCGCGCCAAGGAATTGGGAATGGACTCGCTGGCGCTAACTGACCACGGGGTAATGTACGGCGCTATTGAGTTTTATCAAAAGGCCAAAGAAAAAGGCATCAAGCCTATCATTGGCTGCGAGTTTTATTTGGCGCCCAACGGACTTAAAAACAAGCGGCCTAAAATTGATGATCAAAGATATCACTTGGTCTTGCTGGCAAAAAATCAGGAAGGATATCAAAATCTCTTAAAGTTAGTGACAGTCGCTCACCTAAAGGGATTTTATTACAAGCCCCGCATCGATAAAGAATTATTAAAAAAATATTCTGGAGGGCTAATTGGTCTCTCCGCATGCATTGAAGGAGAGGTTCCATCTTTAGCCATAAGCGGGAAAATAGAGCAGGCAGAAAAAGCGGCTCGAGAATACGAGGCCATCCTGGGCAAAGGAAATTTTTATCTTGAAATTCAGCATCATCCGGGACTTGCTAATCAGAGTCTAGCTAACCGGCGGCTTATTGAAATGTCGCGGCGCACTGGAATTCCGCTAGTCGCAACCCACGATACGCACTACACGCGCCCCGAACACAATAAAATTCAGGATATTCTCCTTTGCATCCAAACCAACCGCAAGGTGAGCGACACCAATCGCATCAGTATGATGGACGATGACTTTTCTATGATAGACCCGCAAATCCTGGCTGAAGCGTTTAAAGATACTCCGGAGGCGCTGGAAAACACGGTGAAAATCGCCAGCGAGTGCAATTTGGAAATAGAGCTCGGACAAATTAAGCTTCCCAAATATGAAGTGCCGGACGGTTACACCGCCGACTCTTATTTAAGAAAGCTTTGCGAAGAGGGAATAAAAAACAGATATGGGGACAACATTACCTCCAAACATCGCGAACGTTTAGATTATGAATTATCTGTCATTGAAAAAACTGGCTTCGCTTCTTACTTCCTTATAGTTCAAGACTTTGTCAACTGGGCTAAAAACCGAGGTATTGTTGTGGGACCAGGCAGGGGAAGCGCCGCCGGAAGTTTCGTTTCCTATCTCACTAATATTACCAACATCGATCCTATAAAGTATAATCTTCTCTTTGAAAGATTCTTAAATCCTGAAAGAATCTCTATGCCTGATGTTGATCTCGACTTCGCAGACACCAGACGCGATGAAGTTTTGGACTATGTAAGAGAAAAATATGGCCACGATCACGTTGCCCAAATAATCACCTTCGGAACTATGGCCGCCCGCGGAGCCGTCCGAGACGCCGGTCGAGCGCTGGGTTATCCGTACGACTACTGCGACAAAACCGCCAAAATGATTCCAATGAACTCTTCCATATCGGAGGCAATCTCCAACGTTCCCGAACTTTCGGAATTTTACCAAAGCGACCCAGCCGCTAAAAAACTTTTAGACGCCGCTTCCCATCTGGAAGGAGTAGCCCGGCATGCTTCTATGCATGCTTGCGGGTTAGTAATCACCCCCAAACCGGTTGACGAATACACTCCACTCCAATACGTCGCCGGCGACACTAAAAATGTGGTGACCCAATACTCCTCTTCAACCAAATCCAGCTTTGTGGAAAAAATAGGCTTGCTTAAAATGGATTTTCTTGGGCTTAAAAACTTAACAATTATTCAAGACGCTATAAACATTATTAAAAAAACCAAAGGACTGGAAATCAACATCAATGAAATTCCTCTCGACGACAAGAAAACTTTCCAATTCCTCCAAGACGCTCTTACTACCGGAATATTTCAGTTGGAAAGCAGCGGGATGAAAAGATATCTCAAGCTGCTCAAGCCAACCAGCTTTGAAGACATCATTGCTATGGTGGCTCTCTACCGTCCTGGTCCCATGGATTGGATTCCGGATTTCATCGCACGAAAGCACGGCCGCAAGAAAATTGAATACATTCATCCCAAATTGGAACCGATTCTTAAAAACACCTACGGAGTAGCCGTCTATCAGGAACAGGTAATGCAAATTTCCCAAGCCTTGGCCGGTTACTCTCTAGGCGAAGCCGATATTCTCCGTAAAGCCGTGGGTAAAAAAATCCCAGAACTAATCAAAGAGCAGAAAATTAAATTTATTGATGGTTGCATTAGAAACAAAATAGACCGTGACACCGCAGAAAAAGTTTTTTCCTTCATCGAACCATTTGCCGGCTACGGATTCAACCGATCCCACGCCGCCTGTTATGCCTTAATCGGCTATCAAACAGCATATCTTAAAGCTCACTTCCCAACCGAATTTATGGCGGCGCTATTGACATCCGATCAACAGGATATCGACAGAGTGGCAATTGAAGTTGACGAATGCCGCCATATGGGAATCGAAGTTCTTCCGCCAAACATAAACGAGAGCTTTGCTACCTTTACAGTCATCTCCAACAAAGACGAAAATGAAAAAATCCGTTTTGGATTGGAAGCTATTAAAAATGTTGGACATAATGTGGCTAACGCCATCGTCGAGGAGAGAAAGCAAAACGGCCGCTTCGAAAATCTAACCAGCTTCATAGAAAGAGTTCAGAATAAAGATCTCAATAAAAAATCGCTAGAAAGTCTCATTAAGAGCGGAGCCATGGATGAGCTTGGCGAACGAGGACAGCTTCTGGCCAACATTGAAAACTTATTAAATCACGCCAAAAATTTTCAGAAAAATCAGTCTTCTAATCAGGTAAGTTTGTTCGGCTCGGACAGTTCGGTTGAACTGCCTCCCATTAAGTTAGAAGAGGTCCCAGCGGCAGACAAACAGCAAAAACTGGCTTGGGAAAAAGAACTCCTGGGTCTTTACATCAGCGAACATCCGCTGGCAGAATACATTGATTATTTCAGAGACGTCGCCACCCCAATTTCTCAAGTTGACGCAACTATGGCAGGCAACACCGTCACCATCGGCGGCATCATCGACAAAGTCAAAAAGATTTTTCTTAAAAATCAAAAAACTATGCTCTTCGCAAGCATGGAAGACACCGCCGCCAAGATGGAAGTCATTGTATTTCCTAAAACCCTGGAGCAATACTCCTCTTTTTGGGAAGAAGGAAAAATAGTTTTAGTCACTGGAAAAGTTTCTGACAGAGACGACACCTTAAAAATAATCTGCGACGAAGCAAAGATTGTAAGCAAAGAAGAGCTGGAAGCGCGAAAAGACGCGATAGCCAATAAAGAGAAAAACAAGAAAAAAAATATTTTGCAAAAACTATTCATCTCGCTAAACCAAGGAGTCAGTTCGCAAACTCTGCGCCGAATATCAGAAGTGCTTAGCCAAACTGAAAAAGGAAATTGCAAAGTTTATTTGGAAATCAAAAGAAACGGATCAGCTGTTCCCGATAAATTGGAAACACCGTTTCAAATAAAATACACGCC
>CAZIWW010000012.1:18685-22142 GCA_964543275.1 uncultured Bdellovibrionales bacterium
CAATATAATAATGTTCCTCATCGAAGATTATTCTGGACATTCATCACTGTAGTGATTATTGCGGCTCTTGCGGTAGCCAACTTCACGCTGACTAGAGCAACTATCACGATTCACCCCAAGCAAACCAAGAAAGTCTCTGAAGTCAACATAACTATTGACATTCACGCCGTCAAGCCGGATTTTTCCAGTTCGGTTCTGCCCGGAAGGATTTTGGAGTTAGAGGGAGAAATCACGGAAGATATAACTAATATCAGCCTCCGCCGGACCGAAGATTTCTCAAGCGGAATCGTAGAAATTAAAAACATCTGGAAAAAAGATTTCTATCTTCGAAAGGGCGCGGAATTAGTTCAGGGAGAATCACCCGAAGCTCTCGGCAACAAACCTAAAAATATTTTTCTTTTAGATGAAGAAACTATAGCGCCTGCCAACGGGTCAGTTACTGCTACAGTTACCGCTAAAAAACCCGGCGTTGCGGGAAACATTCCGCCGGGAAAATTTTATTTCCTGCGGATGAGCCGCTGGAACCGCGAGCGCATCTGGGCCGAGAACAAAGAAGCTTTCTCTGGAGGGGAAAAAGAAATTAGAGTAGTAGCCGAAGAAGATATAAACAGAGCCGTTAACAAAGTTGCCGAAGATCTTGGAAAAAGAGAGTTGGAGAAAATGAAAAGCCAAATCTCAACCGATGAAAAAACTTATCCAAGCTTAACTAGAGTCGAAATTATTGAAAGCCATGCCAGCGTTGAGCCAGAAACAGAGACAGAAAAATTTCAGATGAGAGTCAGAGGAAAAGTGTCCGCTATAGTGTTGAATGAAAAAGATCTAAAGGAGATGGCCATTGAGAAATTTAAGGGCTCGGTTGGAGCCAGCAGTGAAATTTCTAAAATAAACAAGGGTCAGATAAAGTACGAATTAGACGATTCGCAAACAAACGACGGTAAAGCCAAAGTAAAAGTAATTATTAGCGGCATTCTAGTTCCCAAGCTCTCCAGTCAAATCTTCGAAAAGCAACCCATCATCGGCTATAACTATAACGCTCTTCGCGAACGCTTTTCCAAATTCCCCGAAATTGATTTTATCGAAGTCAAGTTCTTCCCCGCCTGGAAAAAGTCCGTCCCGTCATTCAAAAGTCAGATCAATTTTGAGGTTGGAGTGAAATAAATAACAAGAAATATACAACCTCTCCACTTCGCCACGAGATTGTTTTTTATACATCTTAAAATAATTAGGCAAAATGGAATTTTACATATTCGTCACCAAGTGCTGTAATCTGAATTGCAAGTATTGCTCCGCGGTTAATATTCAAAGAGGCTCTCCGCCAAAAGGAGATTGGCCGGATGTAAAACAAGTCTCAAATTTTATTTTGAGAAATTTAAGCAACAAAAGAAATAACATTGTTTTTTACGGTGGAGAACCTCTTTTGAACCAAGAATGGATTAAGAAATTTATCAAGCTAACCAAAAATAAAAATCTAACTTTTACTCTACAAACCAACGGAGTACTTCTGGATAAAACCAACAATTACATCCTTGAGAACCTAGACTTTATATTTGTATCCATAGATGGAAACAAAAAGATAACGGACAAATACCGCGGCAGAGGCACGTACAATAAAATTTTATCCAATCTCCGCTCGGCCAAACCCAAAATCAAAGGAAAATTACTAGCCCGGATGACTTTAACGCCCGAAAACTCAGTCTACGACTCGGTAACCCACCTCCTCAATTTAAACATATTCGACTATATTTTCTGGCAATTAGAGAACTCCCAACGCAAAATCAATTATTCACAAACTAAAAAGCGCTACCAAAAGGATATTCGAAAATTAACAGATCTTTGGATTGAAAATATTGCCAGCGGAAAGATCGTTGGAATTATTCCATTCCAGGCTATTACGCTGTCTATACTAAACAAGAAACGACATGACTCTTACAGATGTGGCGCTGGGACATATCTAGTAACAATTGATTCTGATGGCAACTGCTATTCCTGCGATGAGTTGCTGGAGCCAGAATTCAAAATCGGATCTATAAACAACGGTATTAAACAAAGAAAGTTATCCAGTCCAAATCGTTCCAAATTTTGTTTAGATTGCGACATCGGCCAGATCTGTGGAGGTAGGTGCTTTAAAGCCTCGCTGAAATTCCCCACCGAAAAATTCAAGTTCTATTGTGATATGACTAAAATCTTGGCCAAAGAAATCCAAAACAAAATTCCGCAGATTAAATCGCTGATCCAAAAAGGAAAAATATCCGCGAGAGACCTAGGATACGATTGTGTTACAGAGGAGATTCCTTAGCATGCTTGCTTTATAAACAAAAAACCGCGTTCAAGCGGCTTTTTTATTTTCCCGCGCTTTCTTTAAGAACAAAATTCTCGGCATCGACCTACTCTTCCCCGGTAAACCGGGGGACCATCGGCGCTGGCAGGCTTAACTGCCGAATTCGAGATGGAATCGGGTGTACCACTGCCGCTAGAGACACCGAGAATTTTATCCTCAAGTTTCACGCTGTTAAATAATTTCATAAGGCAAAATCTCTATCTATAGAACTCAACAGGGTAAATTTTTAAAAAGCGTTTATTACAGGCGAGGTAAATATAAAAAATATAACGGATAAAACGATGATTGTTGATATAGATATCACCAAAACAAAACTTCTTTTGTAATTCATTATCTTCATAACTATTCGTATTCCATCCTATGATACTATTTTCCCATTTAATTCTTCGCTCGTCAACCGAAGATATCCACAGACAGCGCTCGCGTCTCGCGTAGCGAGATGCTTCGCTTGTATGCTAATTGTCGCGAATGTCTAAACAAATGAATTTGAATGAAGTCATTCGCATGCATTGGTTTTTATAATTCGCGACCATTCGCATAAAAAGTGAGTATCACACGCAGTGTGATATGAACGCCATTAGTGACTTCTAATTGCCAGTCAACGTTGTGATAAAAAATAGAGTAGGTAAATTTCCAGCTTATTAGTACTCCTCGGCTTAATCCCTTACGGAACTTACACCTAGAGCCTATCAACCTAGTCTTCTTCTAGGAAGCTGCCCACTGCGAAGCAGTGGAACTTTCAATTTTAAATTTCTAATTTTCAATCAATTTTTAATAACCGAACTTTTGAATTTTAAAATTAAACATTCAGGTTTGACTTGAAATTTGAAATTAAAAATTTGAAATTCCCAGTGCTCCGCACTGGAGTTGCCTTATCTTGAGGTGGGCTTCTCGCTTAGATGCTTTCAGCGATTATCCCGTCCGAACATAGCTACCCAGCAATGCCCTTGGCAGGAACAACTGGCACACCAGAGGTTCGTTCTTTGAGGTCCTCTCGTACTATCAAAGACTCCTCTCAAGCAACAACGCCTACGGCAGATAGAGACCAACCTGTCTCACGACGGTCTGAACCCAGCTCGCGTACCGCTTTAATTGGCGAACAGCCAAACCCTTGGGACC
>CAZIWW010000013.1:0-18744 GCA_964543275.1 uncultured Bdellovibrionales bacterium
TCGTTTTCAGCCCTCTTTGCGCTTGATTAACCGATACGCCCAATTCCATTGAAAATCCGTATTGTCTGTAAATCCAGCCAAGCAGATAAACCGCCCCCAGCATTATCAGCATAAAGATGCTGATAGCCACAAGCATTTCGGTGAGGGACATACCGCGCTCTTTTAAAACACTCTTATGTAACATTCAAATTAGCACTTATAAAAATTAGACTACTTTTACGAATTACGAATCTCTTACCAATATACGAATAAGGTTTTCATAGTAGATTTTTAAACTAAAATTGAGCCTCTAATTAATTCATTCGTATATTCGTACTAGATTCGTAATTCGTAAAGGAACTCCTAGCTCGGAGTCAACTTAACTTCTTCCTGAATTAACTTATCAATGCTAACATTTCCAGAATAACTCTGGTATTCATCAGCCGTCACTTCCAAAGTATAATCCCCTTTTTCTAAAACCGTTGGAGGATCTGTGCTTGGAGGAAAATAAACTTGGCCTCTGTCGCCTGTAACCAGAGTTTCATCAAAATCAGTCCCGTTAAAAAGACGAACGCTGGCGCCCGTTATTGGCTCCTCGGTAACAGAGTTCAAAACATCAACCACCAGCGAATCTACTTCGTTGTCGGCAATAATTAGAGAGACCTCCAGATTCTCGTCCGCCGCCAAAGCGATCGGCAAATCAACATCTGATCCAATAAGAGTGTATCCTGCTTCTGCCAGTTCCAAATAATAAATACCTGGCGATGCGTCATTCAATTCGATGCTTCCTTCCGCTCCGGTCGATAAATTTTCTTCGTCGTAACTATAAAGTTCGTCGATCTTTCCATGTTCCGTACCGATAACTCTCCCTCCTTTTAAATTAAGATGCATATTAGGAAGCGTCTGACCCGCCGTGTCTTTAGAATTTATCCGAAGATTACTCAACTTGTTTATGACAATTCCTTTGGTGTTAAGCGCTCCTTCAATTACAGAAGCGTGAACATCCGCCGGGTCAAACGAACTTTCTGGATAAGGCGGCAATGTTGTTACGCTTTCGTAGCCATCTTTAGAAATGGATATTTGATAATTTCTATCGCCGGGCGGCATACCGACTAAAAGCGCCGTCCCACTAGCGTCAGTAAAAGTGCTTATATCTTTGTGAGGATCAACTTCGTCGTTAACAATTCGAGTTGAAACTCCGGGAATTCCTTCCCCGCCGCCGTCAAGAACATTCAGCCTTAGAGTTCCCCCGCCCACATTTGTTTCCACACCGTCGGGAACAAACTTGGAAACTAAAATTACTCCATGGCCAATACTCACTCCAGCCCAAGTAACCTCGATTTTAACTTCCTTATAGTCAGTGGGAATATCATCGCTTGGATTTCCGCCTTCTACACCGTCAAATGGATCATCCACGTATCTTATATAAGTATGCACGTCAAATCGCTGATTGCTTTTCCAAACTTCCTCATTCTGCGGAAGACTGCCGCTTGGCACTCCTCCCTCGGTGCCAATGGAATTGTAAGGAAGATTGCGAATAATCTCCATCTTTTCGTTAGCCAACGCCGCCGCCGCCACTCGATGTTTCGATCTCAATAACGACTTAAATCCCACCTGAAACGAGCTATAAATAGTCAGTGTAATAACGCTAAAAATGAAGAGTGCCGAGATAACCTCTAGGATAGAGAATCCACACTTATTTATCTTCCTTAAACTAGTCATATTAAAGACATCCTAACTAAGTTCTTAATATACGATATCTCCGCCTAAGTTAGAGATTGGACATTGTGATTTCATTAGAAATTAAAAATTGGATGTTAGACATTTAAGAATAACGGTTGTTCCCGCCGCCCGACTCAATAAATGGAGTCTGCTTCTCCACTACATTTTCTCCATTACCGAATACATAGGCATCAACATTGAAATAGCGAAAAAACCGACCGCCGAACCAATAATCACCATCAAAACAGGTTCAATTATGGAGGAAATATTTTTAGTGATCTGATTTATCTCATCTTCATAGAACCTTGCTAGATCAATCAGAACATCGGCTGTTTTGCCAGTCTCTTCGCCAACCTCTACCATCTGAACAACAAGAACGGGAAATAAACGCGGATGCCTTGACAATCCATCGTGCAAAGTTCCCCCCTTTTGCACTCCATCCTTAACATCCAGAAACGCCTCTTTGTAATAGTGGTTAGTCAGAGTTTTAGAAATAATCTTCAGAGATTCAACGACCGGAACTCCGCTTTTAGTAAGAGAACTGTAAATTCTGGCAAAGCGCGCGTTATTAACCTTAATAACCACGTTCTTTATAGCCGGGATTTTTAAAGACAGAAACCCTAATATCCTTTTTCCAATTCTCGTCCTTAGAAAAACAAAAATAGAGAAAGAGAAAAATAAGATCAAAAAAAGTACTAGCAGTTTATGGTTAGACATAAAGCCGCTGACGCTAATAATAATTTGGGTGGTAAAAGGAATCTCGCTCTGCATATCGTCGAAAATAGCAGTCAGCTTGGGAACAACAAAGGTCATCATAGCTATTCCGATGGCAATCATTACAATGAAAATCACCGTTGGATAGTACATAGCTCCTCTCACCTTACTTAACAGGCTATGTTCTTTTTCAAGCTGATCGGCTAGAAGTTTCAAGACCTCTTCAATATTGCCTCCTATTTCCCCAACCCGAATCATATTAACAGAAAGATCGTCAAACACTCCTTGTTTAGCTAAACTATCCCCCAGAGTGCTTCCGGTTTTCACATCACTGCTTAAATTGGCCAGTACTTTTTTGAATTTTCGGCTTTTGGTCTGGTTGGCAATAATTTCCAGAGCGCGCGGCAGAGAAAGCCCCGAACCAAGCATAACGCTTAAATGCCGCGCGAACATCATCTTGTCCTTTAAAGAAATTCTCGAGAACACCCCAAATTTTGAAAAGCTCTTATTCTTGAAAGATTCTTCCTTTTCTGAAATAGCGGTAACAAAAAAACCTTGAGTCCGCAGCGCTTCCGCTAAAGACGCTCTATCTTTAGATTCCATCTCGCCCTTTTTTATCTCCCCTTGATTGTTTTTGGCAACGTAAGTAAATAAAGGCATATCTTTGAAGCAACAAATTTCTGCAAATTTCGCTAAGCAAATTTCCACAGTATTTCCTTTTTTAGAAACACACGGAAATATAGTAGAAATTTGTAGAAATTAATTGTCTAAAGCTAGTCCTTCGTCACCCTCAAAACCTCCTCGATTGAAGTCGTCCCCTGAATAGCTTTCACAAAACCGTCCTCAATCATTTTCAACATTCCTTCTTCTTTAGCTTTTTTTTCTATCTCATCGCTGGTCGCCCGCTTGCTTATCATCCCGGCAATAGAATCACTAACTTCCAAAACTTCGTATATACCGATTCTTCCTTTGTAGCCATTTTTATTGCACCGACTGCATCCTACCGGACGGTAAAAATCAATCCGCGTCCAGTCCTTTTTATCCTTCAATTCCTTTTTAAGAAAGTTGCCTTTGGCCGCTTCTTTTATTACAAACTCCAAATCTACTTGATCTTTCAAAGAATCAATTAGCTCTTCATCTAAATGATAGACCTGTCGGCAATCCGGACAGAGCCTTCTTACCAGTCTTTGAGCAACAACAACATTAACTGTCGAGGCTATTAGAAAAGGTTCAGCTCCCATATCCAATAGTCTGGGAATAGCGCCGGCCGCGCTGTTAGTGTGCAGAGTAGACAAGACTAGATGTCCCGTCATAGCGGAATGGATAGCCATATCCATTGTCTCCTTGTCTCTGATTTCCCCAACCATTATAATATCCGGGTCTTGGCGAAGCAGCGCTCGCAAGCCTTGAGCAAAAGTTAGTCCTATTTTGGGACGAACTTGAGTCTGATTTATCCGAGGCATTTTATATTCAATTGGATCTTCAATGGTGGAGATGTTAACCCGCGGGGTATTAAGAATATCCATTATGGCATAAAGAGTGGTTGTCTTCCCTGAACCAGTAGGCCCGGTTATCAAAATCATCCCGTTGGGCCTTTTAATAGCCTTGTGAATTAATTCCAGCGATCTCCCCCAAAGACCCATCCCCTCTAGAGTCAGTCCCTTGGAGGATTCATCAAGAAGCCTCATAACAATCTTCTCCCCGCTGTAGACAGGCAAAATAGAAACCCGAAAAGCCACCCGATGACCGTCCTGTTCAATCTTGAACCTGCCGTCCTGCGGCAAGCGATGTTCATCCAATTTAAGATTGGACAGAATTTTTATTCGAGCTATTATCCCCGCCAGAACAGTTTTAGGAAGCGTCATCGCGTCTTGAAGTATTCCGTCAATGCGATAGCGGACCCTTACCTCCTTTTCATCCGGTTCAATATGAATGTCGCTGGCTTCCTGCAGAATGGCATGTTTTAAAAGAGTATCAACAATACGGATTATAGGAAGACCTTGAGCCACTTTTTCCAGAGATTCTTCCCCAGAAACCTCTTGTAGGTTTTTTTCAATAATATCGCCGAATTCAGCCTTCAGACTCCGCTCATACTGCTTAAGCGCGTTCTCAATTCCCTTTTCGGAAGTAACGCAGGGAGAAATTTTCAGACCCGTTTTTTTGCGGATAAAGTCTATGGTCTGAATATCCTCTGTGTTTAACATAGCAACCTTAAGCTCCGTTCCTGTTTTCTTGAAAGCTACGATCTTATGTTTCTTTGCAATCGGTTCTGGAATTATCTGTAAAATCTCTCGCGGAATAATTTCTTTTTCCAGATCAACAAATGGGATTCCCAAAATATGGGAATAAAGCTGGCGCATTTTGTCCGCGTCAATCAGTTTCTGTTCCACTAAAACATCTTTCAACCTCTTGCCGTTTTTTTTGCTGATTTTAATAGCTTCGTCAATCTTCTCTTCAGCCACTAAACCAGCGTCCAAAATAAAACTTTTTAACCGCTCATTGTCAACTGTCATTTTATGTTTATTTTAGTTCTTGAAACACTTATGTTAACTTGTCTCGCGGACATTCATCGCTCCTTGTATTTTCAACTATGCCGGCAAAAAGAACATCGCTTACCGTAAATTCTCTCTTACCTTCTCCAAAATATCTTCCAAACTAAAATCAGCTTTGACCATAAAAGTGGTCGCCCCCAAGCTGATAGCCTTTTGCACGTTGCTTGCCTCGGCTAGATTAGTAAGCACTAAAACTGGAGCATCTTTTGGTTTTCCCTGTTTAATTTCCTTTAAAACTTCATATCCGTCTTTCCTCGGAAGGATAATATCCAGAAGAATCAGATCCGGCAAATCCTTTTCAGCCTTCTGCAACCCCTCTTCCCCGTCAAAAGCGTTGATAACTTTATATCCTTCCCGTTTAAGCATTTCCGTCAGGGCGTCCTGAAGAGATCGATCGTCTTCAATTATTAGTATTTTCTTTTTAGTTAAGTTCTTCATTTTCTTTAAGCTAAGGGTTAAATTTTATCCGCGATTTAAACTTTAAGCCTTAAGTCGCAATTTTGAGCTTTGATTCGCTGTCGGGAGACTGAAATAAAAAGTCGATCCTTTATTTACCTCGCTTTCAAACCACACTTTCCCTCCAAAACTTCTAAGAATAGCTTTAGCCAAGTAAAGGCCCAATCCAATGCCATCGGTTCTGTATTTCAAGTTGTTCTCGCTGCGAAAAAATTTTTCAAAGACCCGGTTCTGCTGATGTTCAGGAATGCCAACGCCCCAATCTCTGACTTTGAATAAAACTCCGCTTCCGCCGCGCCCAAGATGAACCTCAATTTTGCCCCCTTCATAAGAGTACTTAATGGCGTTGGAGATTAAATTATGAACAACCACTTTCATTCTCTTTGGATCCACATAAATAAGCGGGAGCTTTTTGGAAATCTTGGTAACAATCTTAATTTTGCGGGACAAGGCTAATGTCTGCAAATCTGAAATTACCTCTTCTATAAGAAGGTTCGGCTTTACATTTTCCTTTCTGAACACAGCCTTGCCCTGATCAATTCTTACCACTTCTACAAGAGAGCTTACCAGCTTTAACATTTCTTCGTTGGCTTTCTCTACATTTCTCAAGAAAGTTTTCTGCTTGACAGACAAATCGCCAGTAGCGGAATCTTTTATTATCTCCAAGTTCCATTTAATAGACGCCAATGGAGTGCGAAGCTGATGAGAGATAATGGAAATAAACTCCGTTTTCATAATGTTAGCCTCGGCTATTTTTTCCACCCCGCGAACAACAGAGCTGCCGGTAACTAAAATAAAAACAGCTACTAGTGTAACACTGGCGATGGTCACCGCTTCGCTGTAATGACTCCTTTCAGAAACAAAATAGGTCCCAAACATAGCCGCGATGGTTACAGCTCCCATAACCAAAAACAGGAAATTAGGACACTGCCACAAGCCAATATTATACCTGCGACAACTTTTAATGAAGTTTAGGTCGTCTATTAATTTTAGAAACATTTATTTTTGTTTATATTTTTTAGTCAGTCTTTTAAATAAAAGGATTTATAACTGCTGAAATTATATCACAAATCCAAAATATAACAAAGAAGGAGCTTGATTAACCAAGCTCCTGTTAAGCCTCTGGATAAATTGACAGCTAGCACTCGCGCCCTACATCATTCCTCCGCCCATCATATCCATTCCGCCGCCGCCAGCTCCGCCAGCGCCAATTTCCTTGCCTTTCTTTTCGGGAACATCGGTAACTACCGCTTCGGTAGTCAACAGCATAGCAGCCGCCGAAACCGCGTTTTGCAAAGCGCTGATAACCACTTTAGCCGGATCGATAATACCGGCTTTGAACATATCCACAAAAATATCATTCTCGGCATCGTAGCCCATATTGAGATTAGCTTTTGGATTGAGTTCGTTCATATGATACTCCATCTCAATTTCGGAACCGGTTTCGATATCAACTTTTTTACCTTTAGTCGTCTTTTTAAGAAAAGCACCTTGAATATCCTGAATTCTCGAAATTACCACTTCCGAAGACTGTCCAGTGTTAGAAATAATTTGTTTAATTGGAGCGCTTAACGCGTCAACCAAAATTTGAACTGCCACTCTATCTTCGTGAGAAAGATTCTTGTGAAGATCAGTCGAGAGCTTAATCGATTCATTAAGAAGAGCAATACCGCCTCCGGCCACAATCCCTTGTTCCAAAGCCGCCTTGGTCGCTTCCACCGCGTCTTCTACACGGTGTTGTTTCTCTTTTTGTTCAACTTCTGTGGCCGCGCCAACTTTAATCACCGCCACTCCGCCGGAAAGTTTAGCCAATCTCTCCTGAAGTTTTTCTTTATCAAAATCGCTGGTAGCCTTCTCAATTTGCATCTTAAGTTGCGCCACGCGGGATTCAATGTCTTTCTTTTTTCCTTTCCCGCCGACTATAGTGGTATCGTCCTTGGTAGCCACAATTCTTCCAGCCTTTCCTAAATCTTCCAGATTGACATTTTCAAGCTTCATGCCTCTCTCTTCGGAAATAACCTGCCCGCCGGTAAGAACAGCGATGTCTTCCAGCATCTCTTTGCGATTGTCACCAAAGCCGGGAGCTTTGACCGCCAAGACATTTAATACGCCGCGCAGTTTATTAACCACTAGAGTCGCAAGAGCTTCTCCTTCCACGTCCTCGGCTATAATAACCATTTCCTTTTTGCCCGTTTGAGAAATTTTTTCCAAAACGGGCAAAATCTCCGAAACTGCCGAGATCTTTTTGTCTGTGATTAGAATGTGAGGATCTTTGAGCTCCGCTTCCATTGAATCGGTGTTGGTAATCATATACGGAGAGATGTAGCCCTTGTCAAAACGCATACCTTCTACCACTTCATCTTGAAGTCCAAAAGTTTGGGATTCTTCCACGGTTATCACTCCGTCTTTGCCAACCTTATTTATAACTTTGGCGATCATTTTGCCAATCTCGGCGTCCTGCGCCGAAATTGTCGCTACTTGCTCAATAGCCGAACCGCTTATATTTTTGGAGGATTTTTTAAGGTTGCTAGAAACACGATTCGATAACTTAAGCATTGCATTTTTAAGCTCGATCACGTTGATGCCCCTGGAAATAAATTTGGCTCCAGACTCAATAATAGATTGACTAAGAATGGTCGCCGTAGTGGTTCCGTCCCCAGCCGCGTCGTTGGTTTTGTTTGCCACTTCCTTCACAAACTCGGCGCCGATGTTTTCAAACTTATCTTCCAGTTCGATTTCCTTGACGATGGTTACTCCATCATTAGTGACCATCGGGGAGCCAAATCCTCGATCAAGAATCACATTGCGCCCCTTGGGACCCAGAGTTACCCTCACTGAATCAGCTGTCTTGTTAACGCCTTTTTGGATGCGCCGACGCGCGTCTTCATCGAATTTGATTTGCTTAGCCATATCTTTAAAATTAAGAATTAGGAATTAAGAATTAGGAATCACAGTATACAAATAACGATTTACCGCCATACAACCATGGCTCGCAATTCTTGATTCATAATTATTCCTGCAACTGCCAGCACTGCAGATTTTATTATAACTAGCCAGTTTGTCTTGTCAATACTTTTAATCTCCTTTTAAATTCCTCGAATACTCTTGGTCCTTGGGGTTCAGGAAAGAAAATTAAATTTTTGTCGCTGTACCTAATGTAACTTCCAAACTTACTGGTATTTGGATTTCTTTCAATACGTTTTATTTCCCAAGCTCGAAGTTTATTCTCAAGCCAATCACCTCCAAAGAAATCTATCATTTTTTCCAAAAATCTTTGAACCGCGCGACTTGATTTTGTATGAGAACCAACTTTAGTCGGCTTAACTTTAGGATACACCCAGTTAATTTTAAAATTGCTAATCCATTTATTTCTCTCACAAAATTTACGAAACTGCTTGAAGCCAAAGATCGGAAATATAAAAGTGTACTCATTAGAAGCAAACAAATCTTGGCGATCTATCTCCAAACTATCCGAAGCAATAAAATAATTAAGACAAACCCTGTCTTTTACTTTTTCTCCGTAACGACGCTTGCCAAGCAAATGAATCACAACTGTCGCCAAAGTTCTGCCCGTCCAAATTCTCCCGCCTTTAATCATAATAAAAAAATCCAAATCACTATCATCTTTGGTATTTTTCATAGCCAGCGTTCCGGTAAGAGCTGCCATGCGGACGTATGGAACATAACGCAGCCATTTTACCACCCGGCGGGAAATTTTATACTTCTCGATTGAAAGTTTATTATTATCAAGCCTGCTCTCAACAAGACCGCTACGCCCTCTTAAAAAATAAAACCCCTGATGCTCTTCAATGAATCTTCTTAAATTCTCGTTACTATCCAGTTCATTAACAATTTCCCCCAAGTTGTATCTTTGATCTTCCATTACTTTTTTGCCGCCGCCATTCTTTTCTATTCTTGTCAAATACTTCCAAATCTCAAAAACCGTCAAGGGATAGTTGAGAACGTCGTAGTAAGCGACTGTCACAAGGATATTTTTTGAAAGCTGGAGAGACATAGGCTAAAATTTCAAATTTCAAAGCCCAAATGTCAAATAAAATCCCAAATCCAAATAACTAAGACGCTTTTTGAAATTTGGATTTTGAAATTTGAAATTATCTCAAATACTTCCCCGTCCAAGTCTTCGCCTTCGCCAACTTCTCCGGTGTTCCTTCGAAAACAATTCTCCCGCCTTCCTCCCCGCCTTCCGGGCCAAGTTCTATGACCCAATCGGCAGCCTTAATAACGCTTTGGTTATGCTCCACCACTAAAACAGTATTCCCCTTTTCAACCAGACCGTCCAAAATCTCAAGCAGTCTGGCAGTGTCTTCAAAGTGAAGCCCAACAGTCGGCTCATCTAAAATATATAGGGCTCTGCCGTTGGAACGGCGCGCCAGCTCCGCAGCCAGTTTTATTCTTTGTGCTTCTCCTCCGGACAGATCCACGGCCGATTGGCCGAGTTTCAAATAACCCAGTCCAACATCATTCAAAGTCTGCAGTTTCTCAACCACCAACGGGAAATTCCTGAAAAACTTCAGCGCGTAGCTTACGCTCATATCTAAAACCTCGGCAATGTTTACTCCTTGATATTCCACTTCCAGCGTTTTTTGATTATATCTGGTTCCTCGACAAGCATCGCACTCAATGTAGACGCCCGGCAGAAGCTGCATTTCAATTTTTTTCCTTCCCTCCCCTTGGCAAATTTCGCATCTTCCCCCTTTCATATTAAAACTGAATCTGGAAGGAGTGTAACCACGCTTTTTAGCTTCCTCCGTCTGGGCAAAAATTTCCCGAATAAGAGAAAAGATTCCAGTGTAAGTAACCACGTTCGACCGCGGAGTTCTGCCAATCGGCGACTGATCAATGCTGATAACTTTGGATAAATTTTCGAGACCCTTTATTATCCTGTGCTTCCCGGGAATATCTTTACTGCGATAAAAATGTTTATTTAAAGCCTTGGCTAAAATGTCTTGAATCAGCGAACTTTTACCCGATCCGGAAACTCCGGCTATAACAACCAGCTTGCCAAGCGGGATAGAAACATTAATATTCTTTAAATTATTTTCCCCGGCGCCGACAATCACCAGGTTTTCCTTTTTGCCGCGGCGGTAGCTGTCTTTTCTAAAAACTTTTAGTTTCCCGTTTAGGTACTGTCCTGTTAAAGACGATGAAGACAAAATTTTCCCGGGCGCGCCTTCAAAAATAATTTTTCCTCCTTCCTCCCCGGCGCCGGGACCCATATCAATCAGCCAGTCGGACGCTTCAATGATCTGCCGATCATGCTCTACCACAATCACACTACTACCTTCTTTTTTCAGCTTTCGAAAAATCCCGATAAGTTTCTGAATATCTCTCGGGTGCAGCCCTACAGAAGGTTCGTCCAGGATGTAAAGGATCCCCGTAAGGCCCGAACCGATTTGAACCGCCAATCTCACTCTTTGAGCCTCTCCTCCAGAAAGAGAAACGGCGCTTCTGGATAATTTTAAATAGTGCAACCCGGCGTCGCATAAGCTATCGATTGTTTTCTCAACTTCTTCTAAAATTTCCTTAATCAGTTTTTTGTCCTGTTCCTTTAGCTTTAAGGCAGTGCTTAAAAAACTTAATTTATCTTTAAGAGCGGTAAGACTCATCTGGCTTAAATCATCAATGGATACTCCTTCTATTAGTACTGACAAAGATTCCGGGCGAAGCCTTCTTCCTTTGCAAGCCGGACAGGTTTTTACTGTCATATATTTTTCTATTTCTCTACGAACATATTCCGAACTAGTTTCCTTATATTTTCTGTGAAGACCTGGAATAACCCCCTCATAGCTTGCCTCGACACCATCCGCTTTTCCTAGTTCATCTCGACTCGCGGAAAATCTCTTTCCCGTCCCGTATAGAATAATGTCAAGAGCTTTCTGGTCCAGTTTCTTAACCGGCTCATTCAAAGAAAACCCGTATTCTTTCCCCAGCATCTCAAGAATCCTCTGCTGGCAGTCCTGATTATTATTTCTATCCCCCAGCAGATTGCCGGGATGAATAGCTCCTTCATTTAAAGAAAGATCTTTATTGGGAATCACTTGATCAACATCCACTTCCAGCTTAGTCCCCAATCCAGCGCAGGCCGGGCAGGCGCCTTCAGGACTGTTGAAAGAAAAGTGACGCGGAGTTATTTCTTGAATAACCACTCCGCAATCCGAGCAAGTAAAATATTGATTATACTTCTTATCTTCTCCCCTGTCTTTGAAATTAACAACAACTTCTCCCTTCCCAATCCGCATAGCCGTCTCAATAGAATCGATCAGCCGTTCCCGATCGCGAAAGTCATTGTCCAAGAATATCCTGTCAATCACTATCTCCGCATTTTTAACTACGTCATTCTCTTTAATATCCAATTTAGCATGATCAATGGTCACCACCTCACCACCTACTCTCACCCGAGCGTATCCCATCTGCTCATACTCGCGAATAAGTTCCGGTAAATTTTTATCTTTAAGGCTGGCTAGAATAATAATTTGCTCGCTTTTGTTTTTAGAACCCGAGATAATTTCATCAGCTACCTCCCTCGAACTTTTCCGAACAAGCAAGCGTCCGCATTTGGGACAATGCGGTTGGCCGACAAGAGCAAACAGCGTCCGGAGATAATCGTATATTTCTGTCATTGTGCCCACAGTCGAGCGCAGACTTCGACTTACGCTATTCTGATCAATAGCTATCACCGGCGAAAGATTTTCGATTTTGTCCACTTCAGGCTTAGCCGCCACGTTTAAAAATTGGCGGGCGTAAGTCGACAGATTCTCCATGTACCGCCGGTGCCCCTCGGCAAAAATAGTATCGAAAGCCAGCGATGACTTCCCCGATCCCGAAAGCCCAGTGATAACTACGATTTTATCTCGGGGAATCTTGACCGAAATGTTTTTGAGATTATTAACCCTAGCTCCCTTGACGACAAGATAGGATTTCTTCATACGACAAAGGTTTGACGGTAATACTAACTAGGAATTGTACAAAAGAAAGAGAAGAAAGTAAAGAGCCTTAATAAATAACATCCCAGAGCTCGGCTCTGGGATCTGGGATATTGTTATACCTCAATCACCACTGGCAGGACCATTGGGCGGCGCTGGGTTTTGTTATATAAGAATTGGCCAACCACATCACGGATTTCGTCCTTTACATAACTCCAATTAACGGCTTCGTCGCGAGAAGTGGTTTGATGAACTACTTCCTTAACTTTTTTCTTGGTAGCGTTCACCAAATCAAAATTCTCTTTGACATAAATGAACCCGCGCGAAGTTACTTGGGGCTCGCCAATGACCCTTTTAGTTTTCCTATCTATAATAACCACAATAGTAAACATCCCATCCCTGGCTAGAACCTGGCGATCTCGCAAGACCACCTGGCCAATATCTCCAACTCCCAATCCATCCACCATTACATAGTTTGAAGGAGCTTTTTCGCCGGTCAGCTTTCCGTTGCCGCGGTAATCAAACTCAATCACCTGCCCGTTGTCCCCAATAAGCACCCTATCCGGACTCATGCCAACCAATTCGGCCAGCTCGCCATGAAGCCTGCGCATATAGTAGTGCCCGTGAACAGGAATTAAGTATTTAGGACGAATTAAGTTGATCATCATCTTTAAATCTTCCTGTCTGGCATGACCGCCGGCGTGAACATCCAGCATCATAGAGTGAATAACTTTAGCCCCCTTGCGGCAAAGACTGTCCTTCAAGCCTTGAACGGTCCTTTCATTGCCGGGAACCACCGACGAGGAAAAAACAACTGTATCGTTTTTGTGTATTTTTATAAAACGATGTTCTCCATTGACAATCCGCATTAAAACCGCTCTACCCTCACCTTGAGCTCCGGTGCAAACGACGGCTACTTTATTGTCCGGATAATTATTAACTTCATTAATGGAAATAAGAGTCCCTTTTTTCACCTCAAGGTATCCAAGATTACAAGCAATTTCTACATTGGTTTTCATTGAATATCCGTCAATAGCCACCTTTCGGTTGTATTTTTCAGCTAAATAAATAAGCTGTTGGATACGGCTGATAAGCGCCGCGAAAGTAGCCACAATAATGCGCCCCGGCGCCTCCTCGAAAATTTTATCCAGATTTTTTCCGATAGCTGACTCCGAGATAGAATAACCCGGCGTTTGGCTGTCAGTGCTGTCAGACAGCAGAGCTAAAACGCCCTCCCCGCCAATACGAGCAATCTTGGCAATATCAGCCGGAGCGTCTCCCACTGGACTGTGGTCAAATTTGAAATCGCCCGTGCAGACAACTGTTCCTGTCGGAGTTCCGATAGCCAGCCCAACCGAATCGGGAATAGTGTGGTTAACATGAAAGAATTCAATATTAAACACGCCCAAATTTAAACGATCTATCTTTTTAACCGTTCTCACATTAATCGGAGTTTTATACTCCTCCTGTCGTTTAAGAATAATAGCTCGGGTCAGCTCGGTGGCGTAAATAGGCGGATTGCCTAATTTGGGAATCAGGTGAGGAATAGCCCCAATATGGTCATAGTGACCGTGAGTAATAATTACACCTCGGATATTTTTCTCTTTCCCTTGAAGATAGGAAGCGTTGGGAATAATATAATCTATCCCCGGCATATCTTCTTCGGGAAACTGGAGTCCCATATCCACAATAATAATATCCCTGCCATACTCAAAAACGGTCATATTGCGGCCTATCTCTTCCAATCCGCCTAGCGGAATAATCCGCAGATTGTGTTTAGCATGGCCGCGCCCTGGCCTTCTTTTTCTTGTTGAAATCATAATTTTTTGCAATGATCAGTGAACAGTGAACAACGATCAATGAACAATGATCAATAATTAGCGATTAATAATAAAAGTTAGAAGATTTATTAAGTTCGTGCCGATGGTGGGAGTCGAACCCACAAGCCTCACGGCACACGGCCCTGAACCGTGCGTGTATTCCAGTTTCACCACATCGGCAGAAGTAAGCGTAAAGCTTAAAACGCAAAACTCAAAACCACAGCTCAAAGCTCAAAACTTATTCCGCGTCAGAGCTCCTTAATAGTAGACTTTGGCGAGAAGGAATAAGAAATACAAGAAGAAATCAAACAAAGTCACGTGCTGATTATTGATCGTTGTTCGTTGATCACTGATCACTAATCAGCCAGCATCCTCTTCAGCTTCTCTACCATCTCCACCGGGGTAGGATCAATGTCATATTTCAAAGCCAAGAAATACGACGCCCAGCATCCTATTTGAAGTGTGGCAAAGATGCGATAAAGTAAATCGCCTTCGGGCATATCAACCATCGTAGAACCAACTCCGTATCGGCTTAAAATTTTCGAAGTAATTTCAAACCTTTTTAAGTTCCTGAGATCATCTTGGCTATCGCGAAGTAATATTAAATGGAAACTTCCATGCGGTTTAGTAAAGCCCACCATCTCGTTATGATTAAGCTCCGGGAAAAAGTTCCAGAAAGCCGGCGTCTTAGAATTTTCATTGAACATTATCTTCCAGATCATAGCCAAGGACTTAAATCTGGTCGAGGTGTAAACTACCGGTGTCTTGTCCGCAACCTCTCCGGCGATTCTCTCCCCAGCTTCTTTAAATTCATCCGTATTGTTCCCAAGCTTATCCGCGGTTCGCTCAAATTCCCCGCGCTTATCCTCAACCATTCCCGCGTTAACCAAAACTTGAAAGACGGCGGCGAAATTATAGCCGGTAGCCATCCGAGGCTGAACCCCGGCCGGCATTTTCACGTAAGGAATATTATTCCTCTCGCATAACTCGACTACTTTTCCTCCAGCTGATATTCCCACGCAGGACAGGTTATTTTCAAGCGCTTCTTCAAAAGAAGCCACAGTCTCTTCGGTGTTCCCTGAATAGGAAGATATAAAATTGAGACAGTTATCAAAAGCTTCCGGAGGAAGGGAATAAAATCTATTCTGGTAAATCCCAAAACGACGGTCGGCTTGAGAGTTATTTACAAATAAATCGTGCAAATAAATTCTTAACAAGTTAGCCGGTATGGCCGACCCGCCCATGCCGGAAATCATAATTGATTCAAATTTTCCTTCAACTTTAACATCCTTAGCAATTTCTAAACCTTTCACCAGCTGCTCCGGCATTCTTTCGATGACTTGGTATAGATTTTGCTTGTCGATGGTTGACATATTGCCAATTATAAATACCGACAATGAATTTCTACAAATTTCGCAAAGCTAATTTCCGCTTAATTTCAGAAATTTATGGAAATTAAGTAGAAATATATGGAAATTAATTGTCAGAAAGTTGAAGCCTATTTCTTAACCCGCTTCGTCTTCACATACCACTTGCTAATCCCCGCAAATCTCTTGTCTGGCGTGACTACCGATTCGATTTCGATACCATAAACTTTTTTATTGGTCACATAAAGATAGTTTGGACTATAAAGGAATAGGGCTGGAATTTCATCGGTCAGAATCTGCTGGAATTTTTTATATTTTTTTTCTCGAACCGAACTCTCTGTTTCCTGACGGGCTTCCTCCAGAATCTCGTCAACTTCCTGGTTTGAGTAAAGGGCTAGATTAAGTCCGGGGTCGCGAGTTTGAGAAGAATGCCAAAAAGCGTAAGGGTCCGGATCAATTCCCAGCACTTGACCGAAGAGAAGAGCGTCGTATTCCCGCGGGCGAATGTAATTTTGCTGGACATCAGCCACTCCCAGAGTTTCTATTTCAACCTTGGCGCCAATTTGATTCCACTGCTCTTTCAGGATTTCGGCGGTATCCACCAGATCCGGCCAGTCAGTGGTAACCAAAGTAAATTCCAGCTGCTGGTCATCCTTTTTTCTAAAGCCGTCGTCCCCTCTTTTCCACTTACTGTCATCCAGGACTTTGTTGGCTTTCTCAATGTTAAACTCAAACTTTTTCACCTCGTCGGTAAACCCGCATACGCCAGGCGGGATCGGAGAGTAAACCTCTTTGCCTTCGCCGGATAACACCTCGTTGATAATAGCCTGCCTGTCAACAGCCAGCGACAGCGCTTTTCTTACATCCCTATCAGCTAGAACCTTGCTCTTTTGCTTATTAAAGAAAACAGCAAAATAACGGGGAATGTTGATAGCGTCAATCCGACTGGCGCGCCGACTTTTCAATTCATTCAAGTTAACGGGAGAAATATAGCTCATACCCATAATCTGCTTTTTGTTATAGGCGTCTATCATCGACTCTTCGCTGAAATAAAACTCAAATTTTATCTTGCCGATAAACGGTTTTTCGGCGTAATACAGTTCGTTAGCCGCCAGCTCATAGGACAAAATATTCCCCTCGGCATCATTCTCAAAATTGGAAAACTTATAAGGCCCAGTCCCTACCGGACGAATGTTGTATTCAGCTAGGGTAAAATTGGCCGGCGTCACGCTCTCCCAAATATGTTTGGGTAAAATCCCTACGGTCAAGTTGTTGAGAAAAAAAGTGTAAGGATTTTTAAGCATAAAGCGAATGGTGGTATCATCAACAACTTCCAGTCCCACTCCCTGCCAGCTCTGGCGAAGCGGACTCTTAAAAGCCGGGTCTTGAATGGTTTGAATGGTAAAAAGAACATCCGCCGCCGTAAATGGCTCTTCGTCGTGCCACTTGATGTCTTTTTTAAGGTAAACAGTGTAAGTCAGTTTATCCTCCGAAATCTCGTAACTCTCTGCCAAGTCGTTCTCAATT
This sequence comes from uncultured Bdellovibrionales bacterium, assembly GCA_964543275.1. GTDB lineage: Bacteria > Patescibacteriota > Minisyncoccia > Moranbacterales > UBA11712 > CAZIWW01. Next base: position 17,082 of record CAZIWW010000013.1, read on the forward strand.
TCACCGCTGGAGTTATACTTGAATAAGCCGGAATAAATAAGCTGGCAGAGATCGGCGTCGGCATCGTTACTAACCGAAAGTATCGGATTTATGTAAAGAGGCTGACCCACAATACCCTCCGTATATTCGCCGCCCGTCACTGGAATCGCCTTGGTGTAGTGATAGTAAAAAGCAACCAGAGAAACTGCCAAGGAAACCACGATTATCAACACTAATGAAATAACCACTATCCGCTCCTTGTTGGAAAAAACGCGAGAAACTTTTTCCCAATTGATTCTATTCATAAAAATCAGTTCCGAATACTAAAACTCTTCCGCCTAACAACCCAGCATTGGATGTTAGGAGACTGCATGAGAAGCAAGATAAATATTGATTACTGCTAATCCTAAAAACAAACAGGCCAAAACAATAGTAGCTCTGAAAAGAAACTTTTCAAAACCCCTTTTAGTGTAATAGCCGCCCATATCGCCGCCGAAAGCGGCTCCCAGTCCCGCGCCGCGGTTTTGCAGAAGAATGGAAATTATAAGAATAACAGAAACGACTAGTTGTGAAATTATAAGTATTCTCTCGATCATCTAGTCCCTTGTTAAGGATGAGACAAGATAATTTATGACACTGATTACTATGACTGCCCAAAAAACAGCCATCCAAGTGGCAAATTCCAGCTGGGGAATAATTTTAGCCACCAGGTTCAAAAGGAAAACATTAATAACCACCGTAAAAAATCCCAGGGTTATCCAAATGAGAGGCGCTGAAATAACTTTTATAATGGGTTTCAAAAAGAAATTTATAAGACCCAGCACCGCTCCGGCCAAAATAAGGATTTTCCAGTCGCCGGTAAAGGTAACGCCGGAAATTATCCTTTCAGCCGCCAGTATCCCCACAGCGTTGGAAAGAATATGTAGAATAAGTCTGATCATGAATCAAGCAAATCACTGAAGAATGGTAATTTTCGAACGAACGCCTGCTTGAGTCCCGCCTTGGCGGGACGAGTTTAGGTGGAGCGAGAAAATTGCTATTTTTCAGTGGTCTCAATCAAGCTTAAAAGATGATAGCATAATACTAAATAAAAGTCAAAGCGCCTTCTTGACAAAAATTACTAAGTACGCAAAGCTATCTAAATCCAGTCCCTTATAGTTTTCATTCCCCCATTTTAGCTTGCCTACCTGCAATTTCAAGCAACATCTCTAACCCTCCTTTGGTTTTTAGCCCTCGGCTCGTTTTTCCCTCGTCTCCCTTGTGAAATGAACCTTCGGCTGGCAAAGCAAAGGAGGCGGCGTTATGGACAGCAACATGCTTTTTGAAAAAACCGTTCAACAATCAACTAAACTCTACAAACCTGAATTAGATTTGAGCGACCCTCAAATAAAAAAAACTGTAGAGAAGAGAACAGAAAAATTTCAAGAAACCTTGAATAAAATCTTTACCTCTGCATTCGCTCTTGAACTCATCAAAAATGAAGAGCAAGAAAGAGGTTGGCCTGATTCCCCTGAAAATATTGTCATCTCAACCAGCCAGGAATTGTTGAGAGAAGCAATTCACATCATCGCCTTTTACAAGGCATTGGCAGTTGAATTTTGCCGAGAAATAAAACTCTTAGAAGAGATTATAGCAGATTACGAATTCGGCACTATAAAACCAGGTAAACCTTACCCACAAAAAC
>CAZIWW010000014.1:0-11166 GCA_964543275.1 uncultured Bdellovibrionales bacterium
GTTGGGACAACTTGGGTCATTATGCGCTCCATTTTCCGCCCCGCAATAATTACAGATAACAACATCCCCCATTACCGAGAAGTTCCTCTCCTCCAGCGCATTATAAGCCTCTTTAAAAACAGGGCATGTATGCACAATATCCGGAGTGCACCCAGGCCCCATAAACTTGCATCTTATTAGCCGGCACACTATATGCCGCCCATTCTTCCCTGCCGAAATATCAGAAAACTGACCACTCTCATTGGAAGTTTGCCTAACAGTCAGAGACATAATTCCTCCTTGATATTGAAGTATAAAAGAACTTAAAAAAAATCCACCCCTTTCGGAGTGGATTCCGTCAAAAATAATAATATTAACTTTTTGCTGCCTGCATACACCATCTTCTCTAGAATATATCCGCTGTTAATCTCTGTCAAGAGCCCTTTTCAAAAGCTCCATAGCCACTTTAGGATTTACTTTCCCCTTGGTTTCTTTCATTACCTGCCCCAGCAAAAACTGCAGGGCGTTTTGTTTGCCGCCTTTATAATCTGCAACTGGCTTTGGATTGGCCAAGATAACATCCCCAACCGCTTTTTCAATCTCGCTTTCATCTTCCAGCTGGGACAAATTCTTCTCGGCGATGATATGATCCGGATCAGCTCCCGTTTTTGACATTTCTTCCAGAACAATCTGCGCCGCGCTGGAGTTTATTTTGTTCTGATTAACTAGAGCCACCAGTTCCCCGAAATTTTCCGGAGTCACCTTTAAGTCAGTAATTTTAATTTCCTCGTTAAGGTATTTTTTAAGCTCACTAACGATGTAATTAGCTGAAAGCTTAGCCATTCTTTCACGATCATCGCAAATAGTTTCCGCTTCGCTCACTGCTCTTTCAAAAAAATCGGCTAGATCCTTGTCGCGCGAAAGAACCACCGCATCGCTCTCTGGAATTTTATACTCATCCTGAAATCTTTTTATCTTTCGCGCGGGAAGTTCCGGCAATTCGCGCCTTAATTTGTCAACATAACCTGCCGAAATCTCAAGCGGTGGCAGATCCGGCTCGGGAAAATAGCGGTAGTCGTGAGCCGACTCCTTTTCTCTCTGTGAATAAGTCTGCATCTTGCCTTCGTCCCATCCGCGGGTCTCCTGAATCACCCTTTCTCCCCTATCCAAAACTTCAGCCTGTCGCCTAATTTCAAATTCAATGGCTTTTTCTACTAACCTAAAAGAGTTAAGATTTTTTACTTCAACTTTTGTTCCTAGTTCATCGTTATTCTTATTAAGGGAAATATTGGCTTCGCATCGCATCTGGCCTTTTTCCATACTGGCATCAGAAATCCCGAGATAGCGTAAAATTAGCTGCAGTTCCTCGCAAAACTTCTTGGCTTCCCGGGCTGATTCAATGTCCGGCTCGGTTACCAGTTCCATAAGCGGCACACCCGCCCGGTTGAAATCTACCAAGCTAAAATCAGTACCCTTTTGGTGAATCAATTTTCCTGTGTCTTCTTCAAGATGAACGCGGGTAATGCCGATTTTCTTTCCGCCAATCTCTAAAAATCCCCCATAACACAACGGTTGGTCATATTGGGATATTTGATAACCCTTAGGCAAATCTGGATAAAAGTAATTCTTGCGATCAAACTTGGACTGCTCGTTTACTTTACAATTAAGCGCCAGACCCGCCCTTATTACAAATTCAATCGCTTTTTCGTTAGCCACCGGCAAAGCTCCAGGCTGACCGGTACAGACCGGACAAATACTGATATTGGGTTCTTTTTCCAAACTCAAATCGTTGCGGCAAGCGCAAAACATCTTAGACTTAGTCTTAAGCTCAACATGAACCTCCATTCCAATTGTGGGTTTGTATTTCATAAATCTTTCTAAAGTTCAACTTTGAGACTTTCCTAAAGTCGAACTTTACGAAGATAAAAATTCGCTAACAATTTTCTTAACATCCCGAGAAACTTTAGTAATGCTCCTCTGTCCGTTTATAATATAAAAGTTTTCAAATTTCTTAGCCATCCGGTCGTATTCCCTTTGCACCTTTTCCAGCTTCTTCTCCTCCTCGAACAATTCTTTATCAATTCGATTCTTATTAATTCTTTCCAGGCATTCCTTCGGCGACACCCTAAGATAAAACACCAAATCCGGCAGAGGAAAGTTTCGGTTAATATCGTAAAGCCAGTCTGTGTCCAGCGTAAGCGACCCATAGGCGATGGAGGAAAAGAAATAGCGCGCGCTGATAATCGCCTGCTTCTTTCTCGTAATCGGCAAAATTTCCCTCTCTAAATGATGCGCCCGATCAGCCGCAAAAAGAAGCTGCAAACCTACTTGGCCTATCTGCCATTCTTTAGTTAAAACACCGCGAATAACACCGCCGATGATGTTATTAGTCGGCTCCTCCGTAATCTTTACTTTATATTTTTTTTCCTCGAGATATTCTGCCAGCAGCTTTGAATGAGTTGTCGTCCCGGATCCGTCCAACCCTTCAAAGACAATAAAACAGCCTTTTTTGTCGACAGACATATTTAAATGTTACCAGAAATTTTTCAAAAAATAAAGCCCCGCATCGCGAGGCGCTTAGGCAACACTACATTAAATATCTTAATCCCATTTTAGACATCACTTCCTCTCTGTGTTTAACAATCTCGTGAAAATATACACACGATCTGCAATCTTTTGTACTGCAAGTTGGACAAATTACCTGAATAATAGAAGCAACAAAGTCAGTCGTGGGTAAAAATTCCTGCCGCACTAACAACTCAGTCGTCAACATAATTCCGCCTCCCCTGGTTAAACTTGTTTTTCTTTTCCCTCCGTCGTTACCCGGCCGCCCTGCCACTGACCGCGGTATTGACTTCCCTCTCCGCGAACCTCGTGAAAAGTGATATGGACAACCCGCGCGCCCATATCAACTTTGATGTTTGATTTTCCAAGATTGCAAAGTCCGAAAGTGAGCTCTCCTTGATAGCCGGTATTCACAATGCCGTTGAAAAGCGCAAGCCCCGATCGGAACAAAGTCGTCCGCGGAAAAATTATCCCCGCAATATCAACAGGAAGGTTCACTTTTTCAACTGTTTTTATCAAATAATATTTTCCCGGCTCGAAAATGTACGAGGTTATTCTGTCCGGATCGAATTCAGCCACCAAATTTGACTTCGGAGTCTCTCTTTCTTCGAGACCTAAATAACCATACCCTTCCAATTCATAAACCTCGCCTATCCGCAAATCAAACCCAGCCCCCTCGGGATTTTCAAGCTCCCGCTCCGACAACCTTTCAACGAGCTTTTTTTCCTTAACAAGGCGAAGAAGATCTTTTATTCCTAATAACATAAAACTTATTTACGAATCACTAACCACATACGAACATACGAATGAATTAAATTTATGCATTCATTGAAATTCACCTTAATTCGTATATTCATGCTAAATTCGTAATTCGTAAAGACTACTCACTCTTAAGTCTTCTCTTTGAAGTATCCCTATCTAAAAAACCTTTCATAAACTTTTCATCTTCCGCACTCAATTTAACCTGCCGCATCTTCATATTAACTGTTTCGACCACCTCGCGCCAGTGCTGATCGCGCATCTGGTTTTTGGAATCATATCCGATCTCATACACCACTTCTTTAATCCCGGCCCGCACCATCAATTTTGTGCAAACATAGCAAGGGAAAAGAGTAAGATAAGCTGTAGCGCCATCAATACTAACTCCTTGGCGAGCCGCCAGCGCCACCGCGTTAGCTTCCGCGTGACTGCTGCGGCAAAAATTATATTTAACCTCGTCTGGCGCTTCAATACTGCGACGATAACACCGCCCTTCATCCGAACAATGCGGAACACCCGGCATAGAGCCGTTATATCCGGTGGATAAAACTTGCTTTCCGCGCACAATTACACATCCCGTCGGCCGCGAAAGGCAAGTTGACCGCGACGCGGCCAGTTTGGCCAAAGCCATAAAATACGCATCCCACGACGGGCGTTTAAAAGTTGGCTTGTTCATTTTGTATTTTGCGTCAATAAAAAGCACCCGCCCCCCAGTGCTTTTTTTATTATAACCTTCAAGCTAAAGAAATGCAACGCTATAAATCTCTACCTCTCCATTTAAAGATTCCAAGGAATGAAAATTCCTTTCCTTTATCCATTAGTTGTTCTAAATATAATGCAACAATCCCCATGCTAACCAATATAACTGCTTCCTTTGAAAGTCGTTTTCTGCAAATTAGATCTACCGTAATTACAATAAGTGTCACCAAACTTACTGTACCCTTTAAACTCAAAAAGGCAGCAACATTTATAAAAGGCGAAATAGCTAAACCAATAACCGCGTTTAATATCGACACTTTCTTTGCAAATTTTTCTTGCTTTAAGCCGGTATCATAATATTTCGAGTCTTGTCCGACCAAAGCTGAAGATATGGATGGGTAAATAAAAATAACAAAGAATACAATTAAGTCCCATTTCTCCTTTATGAAATATCGCCACAAGAACAATTTAAGCAAATTAAAGGATAGTTATATTTATATCTACTACTCCACCCTAGCCAATATCACCATCTGCACTTTGCCGCCGAATTTTTTGGCGCATTTGGGGCAAGTGGCGTACCAGAAAATATATTCCTTCGGTTCTAATTTTTTTGAATGGCAATACTTTTTAGTTTCTTTTATCCAAGCCTTTATCTCTCCGTAATACCCTTCAAACAGCCGAGTAATAAACCGCCCATTTAGCAATTCAACATTAAACTTGTCTGTTTTCTGACTGATGGGAATTAAAAGATCGGCTCCCCACGGGCTATCGTTTTTACACAAGACCATCTGTTCAGCTTCCAAGCCGCTCTCCTTTACCCTTTCCAATCCCCGCACAATTTTTTTTCCAAAATTAACCGGCACGTGGAAAAAACTCCGGTAGTGATCTTTGTAAAACGGCTTATCCCGCCAGACAATTTCTTTTTTATCCCACTCTTCCAAAGAGAGTCTTTGGCAACATTGATTACTCATACCACTCTTCTATCGAATTTAAACAATGAACATCAATCATTGATCAATAGTTAATGGTTAATCGCTTATAAACTAACATACTTCACCGGCAAAACTTTCTTAAATACCCCCGCTATCATAAACGAGTCCGACTCGTGAATGTAGATGGGTTGATGAAAAGAATTACTGGAATTTGGGAAAAGTCCGACAATACCATTGCCTAATCGACGAAACTTTTTAATAGTTGCCATGCCGTTGACAACCGCCACTACAATTTTTCCATCGTAATCAAAATCCGAATCTTTCTTTTCAAAAATCGCGTAATCTCCGTCGTTAATTTTATCCTTATCCATTGAATCCCCTAAAACTTTAACAGCGAACAGCTTGGCCGGGCTTTTAGCTTGCAAAAGACTCTCTGAAATTTGAAGATAGCCGTCTACATTATCTTCGGCAAAAGCCAGCGCGTCACCAGCGGAAGCCAAGCCATAAACCGGAACCGAAAGCGCGTCTTCTAATCCACCAGCAAGATTATCATTTTCTACTAAATAAATTTTACGAAAAACATCTCGCTTAATCAAATCCTTCTTTTCCAGCGCTTCAACCACCTGCGCCACGCCCTTAAGACTCTTTTCTTTTAATCCTTTCTTGCCCAAAAATTTGTAGAGCTTGTAAACCGTCGGGTTTCCCTGCCCGCCATCAATCATCTCGCGAGCAGTTTTGAGAATAAGACTTTGCTTGTCGGTTAGACCCTTTTGCATATTTTTAAAGTTAAAAATTATTGTATCTTTTGTTATATGCTATGTGTTATGTGCTATGTGTTGCATGCTCACACTATCACTATATCACTACGCAATATCACTGTCAAGCCCCTCTGTTCATAACTTCAAAAATTAAACGTACAATACCCAATACAAGTCTTAATCCCTTGTCAAAATGCAAAAACAAAAAAACCAAAGACCTTATAAGTCTGGCTATATCCTGATTGTCATTTTAATCGCGATAGTTATAATCTCAATTATGTTTTTTAGTCTCCACACGCGCCACAAAAAACATTAGACCAAGCCTTAGACCAATCCAGCAAGACAATCGAAACTTCTAATCAAAACTAGCAAGGGCAAATCAAAGATATCCAAAAACAAATAGAAGAACAGCGGTAAGCAAACCGCAAACGTCTGGAAGAAGTCGAGGTTAGATGGAATACTAAATTAAATCACTTTATTATACCAATATACCAATACCACCAATACCAAAAAATCACAACACAAATCTCGCGATCGCAATAAATATGTAGCAAATCGCAACTCGTTTTTATGTTTCTATGGCCGATTACTACCTTCCTTTTCACAAAAATACTACAACTAGTTGTAGTAAAGTACAACACTTCAATTATTAAACTACTAAAGCAAAGTATATTAAAAAAATATCGCGAAGCGATACTAAAATTCTTAACTTTGAGATTTGAACTTTGAGATTTATTTCACCCCTTCACCACTCCTAACGGTCTTAACTTCGCAACTTTTCTCGCCAGCCCAGCTTTCGCCACCACTCGCACCACATTGTCTATGTCTTTATAAGCCATCGGCGCTTCCTCGGCTAATCCTTTCTTGGAAGCTACGCGAATTATTATTTCCTTCCTTTCCAGTTCTCGCCTTAGCTGACCGATATTAACCGACCGTTTAGCTTCACCTCGACTCATTATCCTCCCAGCTCCATGGCAGACACTTCCAAAAGTTTGCCGCATAGCCCCCTCCGCGCCGACTAAAACATAAGAAGCCGTTCCCATAGTCCCTGGAATAATAACCGGCTGACCAATATAACGGTAATGTTCCGGCAGTTCTTCCCGGCCAGCAGGAAAGGCCCGCGTAGCTCCCTTACGATGAACGCAGAGATTTATTTCTTGACCGTTTATCTCGTGCTTTTCAAATTTAGCCATATTATGAGCCACATCATACACAAGTTCCGGCTCACCCGCTGTATCTCCCAAAATTCGTCTCCATGCCATCCGCACATTATGCGCTATAGTATGCCGGTTAGCCCATGCAAAATTGGCTCCGGCCGCCATAGCTGAAAAATAATTTTGACCCTCTTCGATACTGATAGGAGCGAAGACCAGCTCACGGTCAACCAGCTTGATATTCCTCTTCTCGGTCAACCTCAAAAATTCGCGGATATAGTCATCAGCAATCTGATGACCTAGCCCGCGCGAACCGCAGTGGATCATAATAGTAATTTGATTCTTAAACAATCCGAAACCGCGAGCTGCTTTCTCGTCAAAAATTTGATCCACTTTTTGAACTTCTAAAAAATGATTGCCCGCTCCCAGTGTCCCCAATTCATCCCGCCCACGATTCTTGGCCCGATCGCTTACCTTCCGGCTATCCGCATTCTCCATTGAGCCACCTTCTTCACAATTATCCAAATCGTTCTTGTTTCCTATTCCCTGCTTCACCAGTTCCTTGGCCCCATTTTCTAAAATTCTATTTAATTGAATGTCGTTTAATTTCTCTTTAACACTTGATCCTAATCCGGACGGCACATCTCTCTGAATTTGGTTTATAAGCGGCACCAGGTAGTCCCCTATGTTATCGGAGCTAAGCTCCGATTTTAGGAGCCGCACTCCGCAATTGATGTCGTAACCAACTCCTCCGGGAGATATAACTCCTTCTTCCGCGTCCATCGCCGCCACCCCGCCGATTGGAAAACCGTAGCCTTCATGAATATCGGGCATAGCCAGCGCGTATTTTTGAATCCCGGGAAGGGTGGCCATGTTAGCTAACTGCTCCAGCGATCTGTCTTCGGTCGCTTTCTCTAAAATCTTCTCGTCTGCATAAACTCTGGCCGGCACTCTCATCCCGGTCCGATAATCCTTCGGAATCTCCCAAAGGAAATCGTTGATTTTTCGGAGATCGGTTTTTTGCACAGATTCAAACCTTTCTCCCCCCCCCTCGGCAGGGGAAGAGATTTTAAATAAATTACTTCCCGTTACTAAAAATCCCTCTCACCACCTCACTTATCTCCGTCTCGTCAATAAGAATATCATCCACCGGCAAATCCGAAGACAAAATATCCCTGGCGGCGTCTTTAGCTTTTTCTCGAGGAACTTTAAGAACACATTGATGAAAGTCAAATTTACTTAGCTCTCCATACTTCTCAATATCTATTCGCTCTATTCCTTTTCCACTGAAAGTAACCGTCACCAGTTTATAAGTAGCATACTTCTCAATAAGCTGCGCCAGTTCGCCGTCGTATCTTATTTTGCCGTTGTTGATAATCCTCATCTATATGCATCTATATGCATGCTCATATCGCGTTCAACTGCTAATCCGTGCCAATGATAATTCCTACTCCTCAAAATTCATCCTCTTATAAATCTTCCTGGTTACTTCCACGTCGGCGTTGCAGTAATCGCAGATTTCCTTATGCTTGCCCTTTTTATAGTAAGCAAAAACTTCCGAACCGTCCATATTGGTTTTGGAAGACTGAATCCCCAGCGCCCGGGCCAAAGAATCCAGAGACACATTTCTGCCGTGACCCCACAGATTCCACTCGTGCATTATGTCGTAAATTGGATCGCTGCGGTAACGGGCAAAGCTTAATCTCACTTTTGTTTTGGGTTTCACGCCATGGACAATTGACCGCTGGATAATATACTTCAGGTCAAAGTCCATAACATTAAATCCTACAAACAAATCCACATCTTGTGCCGCCTCCCAAAAACTCTCCAGCATCTTTTTTTCACTTTCATCGCAGATACAATGGATCATATCGTCGTTAATTGCGTAAGAGATGCAAAAAATCCGTCCAAAAGTCCCGTCCAGCCCGGTCTCGGCCAGAAACTGCTCAAAGCTCCTGTTATATTTCTCGCCATTTTGCTCCCGCTTCTTCTTGCGGTAAGCGTGAATTTCTTTTAAGGTCTCGTGCGTATGCTCCGGCGCCGGCAGAGTCTCGATGTCAAGAAACATGATCCTCTTTGGTCCGTTGTTATAATAACTATTCATAATTTTTCTCTACGAACTACGAATTAATTACAAAAATACGAAAACTTGTAAAAATTGATATTCGTTAAACCTACGAAGTACTTGCTTGTACGATTTCGTATTTTCGTACAAATTTCGTAATTCGCAGAGACTTCACATTTTCTCCGGCGCGCTCACTCCCATCAATCTCAAAACTTCCGCTAAAACTATTTTAACCGCTTTAATCAATTCCAATCTCGCCGCCGTGAGTTCCAAATTATCCTCGTCAATCACCCTACACTCGTCGTAAAAAGAATGGAATTTATCGGCAACATCCATAGCATAGCGGGACAAATGATGGACTTCGTAACTTCCGGCAATTTCTTCCACCAAATCGGGAAACTTCAAAAGTTCAAACATCAAAGCGTATTCTTTCGCGTGAATCCTAACATTGAACGTTGGAACATTCCTAATATTGAATGTTGGGAGAATACCCTCCGCTTTTCTCAAAATACTGCAAATCCTGGCGTGAGCGTACTGGACATAATAGACCGGGTTCTTTTCGCTTCTCTCCTTGGCCAGATCCAAATCAAAATTCATATGAGTATCAGCGCTATGCATCAGAAAGAAAAATCGCGTGGCGTCTTTGCCAACCTCATCGATTAAATCGTCAATGCTGACATAAGTCCCAGCGCGCTTGGACATCTTCATCTCCCGGCCGTTTTTAATAACCCGCACCAGTTGAGTAAGAATAACATCCAGTTTATTTTTATAACCCAGCGCTTCCAGCGCACCTTTCACTCTGACCACATCTCCGTGATGGTCGGCTCCCCAAACGTTAATCAATTTATCAAAACCCTGATCCAGCCGATTCTTGTGATAAGCAATATCCGATCCGAAATAAGTTTTCTCACCGGTTGATTTTACAACTACCCTATCTTTGTCGTCGCCAAATCGAGTGGATTTAAACCAAAGCGCTCCGCCTTTCTCGTAAACAAAATCTCTTTCTCTTAAAGTGTTTATCGCTTCTTCCGCTTTGCCGCTCTTCTGCAATTCTTTTTCTGAAAACCAATTGTCAAATTTAATTCCAAACTTCTCCATCGAAGGCTTAATATACTCCTCGATAATTATTTTTACTCCCTCTTGCCCAACTTTTCTAACATCTCCATTCCAAAGTTTTGAGTTTTGAGTTTTGAGTTTTGAACTCAATTCTCTAATATACTCCCCTTTATACTGCGCTTCCTTGTCCCCCAAAATAGAATGCCCTAAAACTTCAACCTGATTGCCGGCGTCGTTAATGTAATATTCTCTGAAAGGCTCATAGCCGGCTTTTTCAAAAACATTAGCCAACGTATCCCCCAGCGGCCCGCCCCGCGCGTTTCCGATATGCACCGGCCCGGTCGGATTAGCCGAGACAAAGTCCAGGTGGATTTTTTTACCTTGACCAGCATCCGAATCGCCAAATTTACTTTTTTCCCTATTTATTTTTACTACAACTAGTTGTAGTGTTCTATCAGATAGCCAAAAATTTATGAAGCCGGGTTTGACAACTTCAATTTTTTTGAACATCAGCAAAGGTTCAACCCTAGCAGATGCTAAGGTTGAGCCTTTGATTTTCTCCGCCGCTTCCATCGGACTTTCTTTAACCTCCTTCGCCAACATCATAGCTATATTAGTCGCGTAATCTCCCATCCCATCCGGCGGATAATCAACTCTAACTTTTTCAACATCAAAATCAATCCCATAGAGAGATTTAACGGCTAGCTGAATAAGTTGCTGTATCTTCTTTTTCATAATTGTAGTATAGCAAATAAATTGCCTAAAAAACAATTTACCGCTTTAATATATGTAGGGAACGCATACATAGCCACCTCGAATTAAAACTCTATGCCCACTCTCGCCCACAACAAACGAGCTCGATTCGACTACGACATAACCGACAAATATGAAGCCGGGCTGGTTTTGTCTGGCCAGGAAGTGAAATCTGCCAAGACCGGGCATATCAGTCTCAAGGGAAGCTTTGTTACTATTAGAGGGGAAGAGCTATTTCTTACTAACGCTAATATTCCTCCGTACATCCACGCCGGAGAAATTAAAAACTATGACCCAACGCACCCGCGGAAACTTCTGCTTCGCAGATCAGAGATCAAAAAACTCATTGGAAAGTCCCGAGTTGAGGGGTTGACATTAGTGCCCATTCGGGTGTATACTAAACGAGGTCTAATAAAGCTGGAATTTGGTATAGGCAAGGGGAGAAA
>CAZIWW010000014.1:11266-17422 GCA_964543275.1 uncultured Bdellovibrionales bacterium
TGGGGATGTTTGGTTTCGACAGTTTGTTCTCTTAAAATAAGCAAGTCGAGCGCGGCAATCAGCTCGTAAATTCCATTGCCAAGATTATAAGTGCAAACTTATTTTCAAAAGCCAAGCGAGCTTTCGCTAACGCGTTAGCCCCCGCTATGGCTACCGCCGTCGCCTAAATTCGCGATGGCCATCGAACCGCTGACGCCTAATAGGCGGACCTCGGTGTCAATCATCAGGCTAGACAAATTATTTTTCTTTGAGATAGTTTGCGACCAAACATCAAAGAGGGCCTGTTAAAGTTTTGCTTATTTTCTATTTAGCAAGCTACTTAAAATAAATAAGCTAAGCTTGTAGATTATTTTAAAGAATTCAAACTTGGACGGGAGTTCGATTCTCCCCATCTCCACGAGGATCTTTACGAATTACGAATTTTGTACGAATATACGAATCAATGTAAATTTTTTATGTAGCGCGAATTAAAATTCATTCGTGCATTCGTATTCGATTCGTAATTCGCAGAGCATAACCATTAACACCAAACTTATTAGAAGAAGATTCTTTCGCCAGCGGGCGCCCAGAGGTCCGCGAACACGCGTAAATGAATATATCCGAGCTTACCAAGTAAGACTTATTGATGAGGATGGAAAACAGGTTGGAATTGTTTCCAGCCGGGAAGCTCTCCAGCTCGCTCGAGAAAAGGATCTTGACTTGGTTGAAATAGTTCCCAAAGCCAAACCGCCGGTTTGCAAAATAATGGACTTTGGCAAATATCAGTATCAAAAGTCAAAAGAAGCCCAACAGCAAAAAGCCAAACAAAAGAAAACCGAAGTCAAGGGAATTCGCATTGGCATCAAAACGGATGACAACGATTTAGCCATAAGAAGAAAACAAGCCGAAAAATTTCTATCCAAGGGCAACAAAGTTAAGATAGAAATCATTCTAAAGGGAAGAGAAAAAGCTCACAAAGATTTAGCAAAAGAAGCTTTAAGTAATTTTGCGAGATCGGTATCTGTCTCATATAAAGTAGAAGAAGAAATTAAAAAACACCCTCGCGGATTCAATATGGTAATCGCGCCAGCCTAAAATACTACGCGCTAATCCGCTAATAAACGCCAATCTGCGAACTGCTAATATCTTCTACCTGCTATTCGCGTCATTCGCAATTAGTTGATTGGAATTTGCTCGTTGATTAGCGCCACAGCTATGCCCAAAATTAAAACCAGAAAAACCGTCGCCAAACGATTTAAAATAACCGCTAAGAAAAAAGTCCTGCGCCGGGATGTCGGACAGGACCATTTTAACGCCCGCGAAAAAGGCAAAACCACTCGGAGAAAAAGAAGAGACGAGGTCGTTTTTAAGACTAATGCGAAAAATATTTTGAAAAACTTACCCTATGCTAATTAAGCCAACTAATTTCTATAAATTTCGCGAAGCGAATTTCTAATATAATTTCATTGGAAATCCATAGAAATAAGATTGAAGCTAAGTAGAAATTTATTGTACTAGCAATCTATGTCTCGAGTTAAAAGAGGAAAAACCGCCAGCCGACGAAGAAAAAGGCTTCTTAAAAAAGTCAAGGGTTTTATGTGGCGGAGAAAATCCCATTACCGAGCAGCCAAGGAAGCTTTGATTAAAGCTGGGAAATACGCTTACCGCGACCGGCGAGTTAAAAAACGAACTTTCCGCCGTCTTTGGATTGCCAGACTCAACGCGACCCTTCGAGAACAAGATATGAAATATAGCGACTTCATAAAAAAACTCTCTGATAAAAAAGTAGAAATTGATCGTAAGGTTCTAAGCCAGATGGCAATGGAATATCCTGAACAGTTTAGAAAATTGGTGGAAGAAATAAAGAAATAATTATATAGTTTCTACTCGCCTCCAGCGAAAATTACTTTTACTTTATTACGCAATTAAACAAAATTCTTCTGCATCCAATTAGCCCATGTGAGCTGGTTGTTTTTTTGATTTAACTTTCATTATCTTTGGATTCAGAAAAATAAACCAACATTAAAAATGATAAAATCCCGATCACATCCACCCCAACATCCAGCAACTTCCCTTCTCTCCCAAATACAAACAACTGGTGAAATTCATCAAGAACGGCATAAAGAAGCGAGGGTAAAAACACTAGAACCAGCCTCCTCTTAAAGTTTAATTTATAAAATACAAGAACTTTGTAAAGCAAATACGATAAAACAAAAAACTCAAAAATATGAGCCGCTTTTCTCTCAATAAAAACCTTTAAGCTGTAATGCGGCTCGTCGGATCCTTCTATGGACGACAAAATAAAAATACCCAGCATCCACAGCCCCAGCAATAAATGATATAACCATTCCTCTTTCCTATTATATTGCTCCTTCTTTTTTAAGTAGGATCTTTTTTTCTTCTTTGCCTTTGACATAACCTCCAATCTTGCCGTCGCTTCGAACTACCCGATGGCAAGGAATAGTTCTTAAGCCTCTCTTAACACAATTACGATAATGCCTATTTAAAATATTTCCTACCGCCCGCGCCGCTTTCTCGCTACCAGCCCGCCTAGCCACTTCTTTGTAAGTTAACGTTTCTCCTTTCTTAATTCTCGAAACAACCCAAATAACCTTTGAAGAAAATTTTAAACTTAACCCCATAATTTATTCCTTTAAATCACTAAGAGATTTCTCGCAAATAAAATCAGACAATCTTAAAAGATCGTCCGCCGAATTTGAATCCTTGGCTGAATGATAGCGACTCTGGATTTCAGGATCGCCGATTTCATTGATAACTTCGTCAAACTTTCTAACGACTTCTTCGCTCTGCTTATTAAGCAATCCCGCGAAAAATAATTTAACGGCTGTTATTTTCCTGGAAGCCCTTTTTAGTTTTTCCTCGCTGGTTTTAATCTTTTGATCCAATTGATCAACCTTTAAAGCCAAGTCCCGGTTATTCTTAAAAAGGTAAAAATTCAACCCGATTAAAAAAAATATAAGCAAAAGAAAAACAACCCTTCTCATTTTTCTCTGGAAAATACTTCCTGAATTAATTCCTTAGTCAAACGATAAATGGCATAGAAAGGCAAAAAAAGCCAAATGGTCTTCCCCGCTATCCAATGAAAAAAATTCTCCATTATTTTATCTTACAATCCTTGAATTGGTTATATTATAAATTACATCCTTCTTTTCCACTACTATCTTCCACTTCTTTCTTCTAGCCACCTTCTCCAGGTTCAGGTTGGGATTAAAAGCAATTGGCAAATCCACCATTTCCAAAAAACTAATATCTGATTCGGTATCCCCCACTCCCACCGAACTTTTAAGCGTAAAGCCGCGCTCGGCTATGAACTGGTCCAGCGCCCGGCCCTTGTCCTTCACCGGCTCGAAAATTGGACGGCCGGTATATTTACCTCTCCCATCAGTTTCATAAACTGACCCGAAAACCTCGTCAAACTTAAGGTATTTATTATACTCACGCACAATTTCTATAGGAGAACCGGAAATGGCAACCAGCGCGTAATCGGTCCGCAATTCTTTAATTAGGTCTCTAGCGTAAATGTAAATTCTGTCTTTGTTAAAATTAGCCACCTCTCGGCTAGCCTTAATAATATCCTTTTGCAGACACCCCTTAATCTCCTTCTCGTAGATCTTAACTAATTTACTTCTGTAAACTTCGTAGGTCCCCTTATTCTCCAGCCAAGAAGCGTAAGCTGAAACTATGGCACCTTTGGCTTTTTTGCTAAAAATTCCCCGCCAGGTTAACTCGCTAATCAATTCGAAATGCAGGTTTTTTCTAAAAATGGTTCCGTCAATGTCAAAAATCGCTAGTTTGGATTTCTTTTTCATAATGAGTTAGTAATTCCCTTGAATTACGAAATCCACTCCTTCGTTATTTTTAGTGTAAATATTGGTTTAATTCGTGTCTGCAGAAACACTAACTAAACGAATATTAAGCGAAGAAAACGAAGTTTTAGAAGTTTTGTAATTCAAAATAATTAATGGACAACAACCAATAACAGTTATTGCCGCCAGAACTGCCCATTAGGCATTGACATTGCTCATTGCCAGATGATACGCCACAATCCCGAAAGCCACTGAAACATTAAGTGACTCTTTCTTGCCCCTCATTGGAATTTCCAACACTTCATCGCATTTGTCTAAAAGCGCTTGACTTAGCCCTCTGACTTCGTTTCCTAAAACTAGACAAACATCCCCCTTTAATAATTTAAAAGCGGTATAAACTTTACTGCGAGAGCTCTGCTCAATAGCCGCAATCTTAAACTTCTCTTTTCTTAACTTTCCAATTACCGCGCTTACCCGACTGCATTTTTCCCAAGGTATATTTTCTTCCGCGCCCAGCGCCACCTTGGAGATCATCGGATGGGGCGGATGCGGAGTATAGCCGCACAGATAAATTTTCTTTACTCCAACCCCATCAGCTGTGCGAAAAACCGAACCGACATTATGCGCGCTTCGAATGTTATGGCAAATAACAAACATTTTACTCTCGCTATTTTTTCTTTTTCGGTACACCTTCATGCATGTCGCGAAGTCGCAAATATAATCCCCAAACACCGACCGTGATAGCCACCAATATCCATTGCGTCGAAGCCAGCCAAATATCGATTGTCGCCCAACCAATAAACGCCAGCATCGCCGCAGTCACGGAAAGAATAAAGAAAATGTCAGATGTAGACTTGATACCCAATTAAACCACCTCCTTTCGATTTTTTTATGTTAGTTTTAATTTCTTTTCCTTTATAATAACAAAGTTTGGTGAAAAAGACCAACGTTCTAAAATCCTAAATCCCAAGCACCAAATTCAAAATAAACCCAAAATTCAAATGTTCAAAATTCGAAACGTTCCGAAAATTTAAGTTTTGGTCATTTGAATTTATTTAGAATTTAGATATTTGGATTTTAGGATTTAGTAATGTATCACCACCGGCGTTCCGATGTCCGAAAAATCATAAACTGTTTTGGCGGGACCAACCCCCAAACGAACACAGCCGTGCGAAACGGGAATGCCTAAATGATTGGCTCCCTCTTTATAGCCTCCGGGCCACTCGGGCAGCTCATGAATGCCGTGACCCATGCTGGTAAATTGCATCCAGTAGGGCATATACAATCCATACCTGCTTGACCAAGCTTTGCGAGTTTTTTTAAGTATCTTGTAAGATCCAACGGGAGTGGCCATTCCGCGCTTGCCGGAAGAGATTTTGTAAGTTCCCAGTCTTTTTCCGTCATCAAAAATAGAAAGATGCTGTTTGGATAAATTTATGTCAACATATCTTCCCTCTTTTATTTTAGGCTCAATCTTTTCTGTTAATCTTTCCCGCTCTCTCCCGGAATCGCTGTCCGTATCCGACCTAATCACTATCTCGCTTTCTGTTTTAAACCCGCCTTTGTAAACCTCCAGCCAGGTCTTATTCTTATCGCTCGCGTATCGCACCGCTTCGGTTACTTTAATCGAGTACTCCGTTCCCCATTTTAATTTGTCCTTAGGAGAAATTGTAAATTCCTTTTTGGACTCGTCGGAAGTAAAGTTAAATCCGTCGCCGAAGGGAATAATTTCAATTTTCACGTCATAATCTTGAGTGGATTTATCAAATGCCACCTTAAGACTTGAATCAATACTAATATTTTCCTCACCGTTCGCGGGAGTAACCTCAACTACAGTTGGGGAGCTTTTGACTTTGAAAAACAAAAATGTCGGCTCTGACTTGCCAGTCAACCAGTCTTCGTAAATAATCATTTCGATTTTGTAATTTATCCCGGGATCGAAAAAGTCGCAGGCTTTTATTTCCAGTCGTCTATTTCCATCTTTCCATTTCAAAATAACTTTCTTAAAAGGATTGATTTTAAAATTCCTTTCCGCCAAGGACGTATCCACCGGGCGATCAAAGACAACCGTAAAGGAATCTCCAGGACCGATTAATTTCTTCTCATAGAAACTAACTCTAGGCTCGTCCGCCCCAAAAACATAATTATTTTGGAAGCAAACTAAAAGCCCAGCGAGCAAGCAAGAAGCTAGAGCCACGCTTACTTTAAAAGAAGTGCGATCCAGCCAATGTTTTTCCTTTTTATCTTTATTTTTCCTATAAAAAACCGCCATAACTCAAAACAAAAGCGGGCCTCACCCGCTCTTTTACGCTATGTATATTGTAACACAAAATAGGATTTTAGGCAACTA
>CAZIWW010000015.1:0-17308 GCA_964543275.1 uncultured Bdellovibrionales bacterium
GGAAACTCTCAAACTCCAATGCGTTATCAATCCCGCTCAAGGAGAAAAGCTCTTCGTCCAAATACTCGCGACCTTTGAGTTTTTATAACGACAAAAACTTTTCAAATCCGTTAAGCAGAAAAATTAAAAAAATGTAGAGACATTAAATATGCCGAAGTTGATAATCTTTGCCATTTTAATAGTTCTAATCCTAGGAGCTGGTTTTTATTTCCTGGAAGTTAAGGACAAAGAAATTATGACCAAAGAAATCAAAGAGCCTAAAGCTAAATCGCAAGACGTCTCTGTTCGAAAAGAGAAGATTGATAAAAAGCCCCAAGAAAAAATCTCCATCATTACCATCTTCGACAATTACCAATCCAATCTCGAACTCGAAACCGGCTGGGGTTTTTCCTGTCTAATAAAAACTCCGGAGGAAGATATTTTATTCGACACCGGAGCCGACTCAAAAACTCTGTTGTCCAATATGAAGAAGATGGAAATAGAACCCGGGAGAATTGATAAAATTGTCCTGTCTCACATTCACAGCGACCACATTGGAGGCCTAGAGGGTGCGCTAAAGAAAAATCCGGAAGTTATAGTTTATATCCCCTCCTCGTTCCCTTATCGTATGAGAAAAAAGATTAATTCCCTCGGAGCCAAACATCAGGATATTAAGACAAACCAAGAAATTTCAGAAAACATTTACTCTACCGGCGAGCTGGGAACTTGGATTAAAGAGCAGTCGCTAATTTTGGATACTGAAAAAGGACTGACAATCATCACCGGCTGCGCTCATCCCGGAATTGTTGAGATTATCAAAAAAGCCAAAGAAATGTTTCCGGACAAAAAAATATATTTAGTTATGGGAGGATTTCACCTGTCCGGCGTCTCGGATTCCGAGCTTGAAAGAATTGTAAGAGAGTTTAGAAATTTAGATGTCCAAAAAGCGGCTCCCTGCCACTGTTCCGGAGACCGCTGCCGCGAGTTATTTCTGGAAGAATATCAGGACGACTTTATCAAGAACGGGGTGGGAAAAATCATCGAGATCTAAAAAAAGTTTCTAAACTCTAAAAAGTCAAAAATATGAAAACCAAAATAATAATCGCGACGTAGCCGTCTTTCTGCTGGGCGCAGGACTGGTTTAGCTGATTATTGCCATAAAGCCGCAGGAAAACGCAGAGCTATCTCCAGACAAACTAAACACCGCCACTGAATCCGCCAACCAAAATAAAAACACATTCCCAGAAAAAGTTGTTGTAAAAGGCTGGGGTAATCTGGAGAAAGTCAAAGCGCCGGCAAGCTATGAAATAGAAGGCGTTCAATACTTCGGGGGAGAAAAAGGATGCTGTCTGTGCTCCGCCTTGGCCGCGCTGGACAAACACAACGGCGGAGAAAATTATCAAGAGTTGTTCGACGAGACGCTTGCTTCGGCCACCAGCAGGAACATTGATAAAATGACAGCTGTACTAAAAAAATACGGATTAGGCAAAAATCTTCACATTGGCTACCACCGCGGCTCTGCCAAGAAATCCTGGACATAAAAAAGAATGCCTACAAAAGTCGAAAAAGAGACAAGGCAAAAGAAGAGTTAGAAGAAAAAGTCGAGAAATCAACACCTGAAAGCTCCGGCAACAGCGGACCAAACCTGCCCAATTGGCCGCCGGGCGGGATTATAAAAAATGAAAATAAGACTAAGCTACCTGACGAGATCACAAAAACTTTCAAAAATACTGCACAAGAAAAATTGCTCGGAAGAAGCGATTTTTCATTGGAAAACCAAACTTTAAACCTTCACCCTGCCTAATCCCTTCACCAACAGCCCCGCCGCTTTTTCGTCAATCGCCTTTCCGGATTTTCTTCGAATGCGTTTTATAAGATGGTTTATTCTTTGATTGGTTACTCCCATGTAGGAGCAGATTTACAACCTACTCCACACAGGCTAACTATGACTATACCATTAACAATGCTATAGCATTGTTAATGGTATATGGAATCATAGAAGAATCACAGAAGAACTTCAGAAAACATCTTTTGGAAAAGGAAAACCAACCAACAATTTTTCATCACTCAAACAAAACAGTAATTCCCAAACCAACCCTTTTAACTGAAAAAATGTATTTGGCGATAGAAGAGAAAAAAATAAGTTACACTTATAAATGACTCTATAAAACGATATAAAATTTTCCCAGCTCTTAGTGAGCTGGCTTTTGTTTTTTATGGTTGTATAATAAACTTATGAGCAAGATACAAATAAACTGGCCGACTGAATTATTATTAAAATTCTGGCCGAGGCTGGCAATGAAACTGACAGCAAAGAAAATTGGAATTGAAAATTCAATATTTGACAAACTTCACGAAGTTTTTCTAAAACTAAAAGCATTGACCTTCTCCCGCTAAAATCCAGCCATCGTGGATTTATGATTATTATTGACAGAAAAACCGCGCTATATTTCCATTAGAACGGCAATCACTTTATTTACTATGGCTATGAAATGGGAGAATATGAGAAGGGCAATGTTGCGCCGTTTGATAATCTCTAGCGCCAATCTATGAATTTCCTCATCCGCAAATTATTCAAAAACGTCATCCCGCCGGAAGATGAAAGCGATTACTTGATAAAGATTATTTCCAAATCCGCTTTCCAAGTTTTTCGCGACAAGCGCTTCCGCCAACTAGTGGATTTTAATAAACAATCAGAGGAAGAACAAAACCGGATTTTTAACGAACTAGTAGTAACAGCTTTAATCTTTTTAATGCTTCTTTTAGACGACAATATCCCTAAATTTAAGCCGGAACGAAAATCCTTTTGGCAGAAAGTGCGAGAAAAAATCCCCAAGGCTTACACCGGTTGGATGACTAGTCTTGGCATTGAAAAAAAGTACGTAGATATTTGGGAAAAGCTGATCAATCTGCGGCTTAGAGAATACAAGAGAGAACAAAAAGAAACTCGCTATGTTTTTCTAGAAGAATTTCTGGAGAAAAGAGACAACGAAGAATTACAGGACGCCGCCGTGCGGCTGGAAACCCTGACAGTCGGCAGTATGCTGCACATCACCCGCGGCAAAGCCAAACCGGACGACCCCCTGCGACGGCATCTGCGAACTTGGCTGAGTACGCTTAATTACAAGCTGGAAAGAAAAGTGGGATGGTAAGAATTAATTTTAATGAAATCTGGAATGGAGAATAAAATTAAAATTCACGCAAACGGGCTGGAGCAGTATCCAAAAGCCGGCATTGTCTTGAGCAACCTCGCAATGATTTTGTGGATTGTTTTTGGAACCGTCGCCTGCTGGCTTTTATATCCCCCGGCCGCTTGGATATACCTTGCCTTCGCCATAATAATGATCGGGGTTGTTCTGCGAAAACTGCTCTGCGTTAATTGCTACTACTACGATAAGTGGTGCCATCTTGGCTGGGGAAAACTGTCAGCCCTGCTTTTCCCGAGAGGCAATATCAATCAATTCAACGTCAGCGCCGGCCAAAAGCTGGCATCCCTAACCTACGGTCTTTTATCCGCTATTCCCGTCGTTTTAATTGTTATCTCGCTCTTTCAGAAATTTACCGGATTTAAGACGGCGGTGCTGTTGCTTTTACTTCTAGTTTCTTTTTACAGCGGGACAATCAGACGCAAAAAAACCTGCGCCAAATGCAAAATGAAATTAATCTGCCCGGGCTGCGCGGTGAAAAACCTAAATCACTTCGGGAAATAATCCGTAATCTTTCTAACAAGATTCCAGCGCCGTTTGGGCGGCCGTTATCACCGGGTAAACGGTCGGCGCCGCGGTTAAGAGAGGATGAGTGGCAATCTGCAAAGTATTCAAGTCATGAGCCGTCATCTTCTGCTGAATAGCCAGGGCCAATAAATTTATCAACTCACCCGCGCTTTTGGGTCCCATCGCTTGAGCCCCCAGCAGCGCGCCTGATTTTTTTGAGAAGACCAGTTTGATTTTAACATTTCGCGCTCCTGGCAAACTTCCAGGGTGGCAGTCGGGACATTCGCTAGCGCCAACAACCACTTCAAACCCTTCCGCTTTAGCCCTGCTTTCAGTGAATCCGGTCGCTCCCAGCGCCAGCCCCCCGATACAGGTGGCAAAAGACCCCAAAGTTCCTTTGTTCTCCCTTAAAGTTTCCAATTGGTATAAATTGGCGCCGGCTATTCTGGCTTCCGTCGCCGCGGTTGAAGCCAGCATTACCGGAACATATTTCCCAGTAAAGAAATCGCGCGTCTCCGCGCAGTCGCCCACCGCGAAAACATCCGGCGCGCTGGTTCTCATATACTCATCAACCTTAATTCCTCCTCTCTCTTTTACTTCAAGGCCGGCTTTCTCGGCTAAAGAAATATTCGGCTTGGATCCGATAGATAAAATAACTAAATCAGCCGGGATTCGCTCTCCGTTATCTAATTTTACACATTCCGCTTTATCTCCGCCTCCAATTTCTTCAACAGTTCGGCCGGTATAAATTTTTACTCTTCTTTCTCTTAGTTTTTCCTCCGCAGCTTCGGCAAACTCCCGATCAAGAGTAGTTATCAGGCAATGATCCAACTTTTCAATGACGCTGATATTCATCCCCTCCAGACCGCTCAATTCTTCCGCTATCTCCACGCCAATAAAGCCGCCGCCGATAATCACCGCATCTTTAGCTTTCAGCGCGGCTTGCCGAAGTTTTTCCAGATAATCAAAATCTTTCTTAACCTGCCAAACACCTTTTTTCTCGATCCCTTTAATCGGAACTAAAATCGGCTCCGAACCGACAGCCAATATCAGCTTGTCGTAATTTATTTTTTTGCCACCTTCCAACGCGACTTCTTTTTCTTGAACATTTATGCTCTCCGCCTTATCAATCAGTAAATCAACTTTACTTTTTTCCAAAGGCGCGTCGGGCATTAAGTCCTTTTCAACCGAATCCAGCCGGTTGAAAATATAGGGGATGCCGCATGGAATAACTGACTTGTCTTTGTCCCGAACTAAAATAATTTCTTTGGCGGGATTGTTTCTTCTGGCGGTAACCGCGGCCACCACTCCCGCCGGCCCTCCCCCGATAATTAGAATATCCGTTTTCATAATATTATTTTCACCACTTTTTAGATTATATAATTGCTGACACAATTTTATAATAAATACAAACTCGAAGCTACTACTAACATTCCCATTATAATGCCCGCGATAGATATATGCGCCTCATTATGTTCAAACGACAGAGGCAGAAGTTCGTCAAAGCTGATGAAAACCATTATACCCGCGACAAATGCGAGCATAAACGATAAAACTGTCGGGACAAGAAAGGATCCCAATACCAAAAATCCGATAATTGCTCCGATTGGCTCCGCAATTCCTGAAAGCAATGAATACCAAAAAGCTTTCGCTCTGCTTTTTGTCGCGTAAAAAATCGGCATTGAAACGGCTATTCCTTCAGGAATATTATGCACCGCGATGGCAAAAGCTAAAGAAACTCCTAGATTAATATCTTTCAGCGAGCTCATAAAAACAGCCAAGCCTTCCGGGAAATTGTGTATTGCTATTCCCAAAGCGGTAAACACGCCCGCCATCATAAGCTTCTTGTTTCTCTTATCAACTTTAACATGCTCTTCGATATAGTCATGCGGAATGAGAAAATCAATAAGCGCAATAAAAATTATTCCGGCGAAGAACGCGATATTTCCCGTTAAAAAACCAATACTAGAAACCGCCGAAGATAAAAGTTCCACGAAGGACACATAGATCATTGCGCCGGCAGAAAAACCAAGGGAAAAGCACAGATAGTTTTTTTTCAATCTCTTCACAAAAAGGAAAACTAAACTGCCAATCCCGGTAGATAGGCCTGCTAAAAATGTTAATAATAATGGCGGCCAGATTTGTGTATTTTCCATCATTAACAAACGCCGTATATTAATTTATTCAGCGAGAGAATATCATTTTTCAATCCGCGCTTACAATTTCTTCTTAAGTTTCTTAATTTCCTTGTTGCGATCGTAGGTCGTTTTGGCGTGAAGCACCACGATGATGCCCTTTTTCTTTTTCTTGCCTTTAAGACAAATAGCCACATTGTTGCGGGCTTCGGTTAAATAGCCGATTTTAAACCCGCTTGGTTTCATTTTAAGCAGGCTTCCGTTGCGATTCTTGACTGTAATAGAACGCCGGCTGTTTAAAATATTTATCCGATACGATTTGCGCCGGCTGGCTTTCCTAATTTTCTTTTTGGCAAATGCCTCACGCGCGATCACGGCCATCTCGCGAGCCGTGCCGACATTCTTAACATCAATTCCCGAACACTCGGTGAACTTGGTCTTTTTAAGACCCAAAGATTTTGCCTTGGCGTTCATCTTCTTTTTAAACTGTTTCATTGATAAACCAGACCCGCGAACCAGCGCCGCCGCCGAATCATTGCAAGAAGCGATCAGCATTGCGTTCCAGAGATCTTTTACTTTAACTTTGTCGCCGGCTCGAAGACCGACCCGGCTGGCTCCCCCGCTGACATACTTGCGAACATGATTCAAGTCTTTCTTAGTAATGGTTACTTTTTTGTTAAAGTTAATTCCCTCGTCAAGCAAAACCAGCGCCGTCATTAATTTAGTAAGAGACGCTAGAGGACGTTTTTTATTTGATTTCCTGCCTTTAATGAATTTCCCCGTTTTGTTTTTTATCACCGCGCTGGAAATACCCGCCCGGTTATACTTCGATCCGGCGCTGGCGACATTTATTTTGATCGGGTCTCCGCTATCACAGCAAAAACCGAGCGGCGACAGAATTAAAGAAGTGGTAATTAATATTATCAGAGATAGCTTTTTCATAACCCTATATGACTTATACATTTAATCTTCTAAGAGAATTGGAGAGAAATTTGATAAAGATATCTCTAAGTAAAATCCCGCCCGGTCCCCTTCGCGAAACGGGAAGGTTGATGAAAACATGTTCTAATTATAATTCCGATTATAAGCGGCGAACACAATCAGATAAACTACTACCATTGTAGCCAGTACCCACGCAATTGCAAATTTACTCCAGCAAGAAGATATGGAAGCTCCAACACGGGATTTTAACCCGATAAAAAGCCCTTTGTCATTTCCTCTCTCTATAGTATAATTGAATTATGGACGAAAAAAATCAAAACAACAAGTTTCAACTCCTTAAAAGCGAGCAGTGCAGCACCGTGGACGAGCTGTTGGACAAAAGTCAGCCGTGCCCGGCTTATTATCTCCTTCTAGTTCTATCTTCGCTTATCATCGGTTGCGGATTAATTTTGACTAACGCGGCTATTGTTATCGGCGGGATGATTATTACTCCGGTTCTAACACCGCTTATTAGTATCGCTCTCGGAATTTCCGTCGGAAAAATTCAACTCCTTAAGCATGTAAGCTTTTTTCTCCTGAAGTCTTTTCTGATCATCGTGTTGGGCGGTCTGATTCTGGCTTTTATTTTCGGCCAGCCAGCCTCGGGTTTTATTTTCGAAAATACCGCCGGAACCGCCGTGCTTTATTTTATTGTAGCTTTAGCCTCCGGCGCCGCGGCTTCCTTCGCTTGGGCTAAAAAAGATGTTTCCGACATCCTGCCCGGCATTGCCATTTCAGTAGCCGTGGTCCCGCCATTGAGCCTGGTCGGTATTGGGTTAAGCGCTCTGGACAGCAACATTACTCGTTTTTACTTTCTGGTTTTCCTGCTTAACACACTCGGCGTCATCATTGGCGGACTAGTCACTTTCTCACTTCTCAAATTTCACAAAGTGGAGAAGAAAATCGATCAAGAAATTAAGAATAATTATATGAAAAAGAAATAAAAAACATGCTGAAAGTAAACATCAACTCCAACGGCTCGCTTGACCGGAAAGCGGAGATCCAGCTGTATAAGTTTTACGTAGCCGAAGTATTTCTCGGAATTATTTCTTTGATCGGATCGACGGCGCTTATTCTTTTTCTCGCGACGTCAACTTTCTCATTTAGCTCCAGTCCTTCTGAAATTTCTTTTCCAATACTGCTGACTATTCTGGTCGTTGATTTTATTTTAGGACTGGCTTGCTTAATCTTGGGCATCATCGGACTTAAAAAAACAAGAAGCAGGCCGACTTTAATTTTAGGAATTATCATCTCTATTGTTACCGCCGTTACCGCCCTCCCTTCAATTCTGCTCATCGCCTTCACGGTTTTGACAATAAGAGTAATCGGATGAAAATTTATGTTACAGTAAATGTGACACTGACTGAACGTATAAGTTCTGTCAGCGAAGAAAGGACTTTCTTCCATAGAGCTGCTTTTAAATGAAATTTAAATTTCCCGACAATTTTCTTTGGGGCGCGGCGACTTCGGCTCATCAGGTGGAAGGAAATAATATTAACGACTGGTCGGAGTGGGAAAAGAAAAACGCCAAACGCCTGGCTGAAGAAGCCAAAACTTATTGGCAATCTTGGCAAAGAAAAAAATTCCCGGAAATGCTGACACCGGAAAACTACATCTCTGGACGCGCTTGCGATCACTACAACCGCTACGAAGAAGATTTTAATATTGCTAGATCCCTGGGTCACAACGCTCACCGTTTTTCCATTGAGTGGTCCCGAATTGAACCGGAAGAAGGAAAATTTAACCAAAGAGAGATTGAGCATTATCAAAAAGTTTTGGAAGCGCTGCAAAAAAGAAATATCAAGCCCTTCGTGACTCTATGGCATTTCACTAATCCGCTTTGGCTCGCCAAAATAGGCGGTTTGAAAAATAGAAAATTCCCATATTATTTTACGCGTTACGCAAAATTCGCGGTTTCAAACCTGCACGACTTGGCAGATAATTGGATAACCCTTAATGAACCTACTGTTGTAATTTCAAACTCGTTTTTAAAAGGAAAATGGCCTCCACAGAAAAAAAACTGCGTTTCTTCTTTTGGATTATACAGCAACTTCGCGACCGCCCATAAGTCTGCCTATGAAGAAATTCACAAAATTTCAGATCAAATAAAAGTTGGCCTTGCTAATATGCTTATATTCCTGGAACCATACCGAAAAAATTCTATTCTTGATCGTCTTTCCGTCAGCGCGTTTCAATACTTCTCCAACA
Organism: uncultured Bdellovibrionales bacterium; assembly: GCA_964543275.1. Lineage (GTDB taxonomy): Bacteria > Patescibacteriota > Minisyncoccia > Moranbacterales > UBA11712 > CAZIWW01. The sequence continues at coordinate 9,017 of CAZIWW010000015.1, forward strand.
AAAAAATGCTTAATATAACTAAAGATTATCATGACTTTCTGGCAGTAAATTTCTACTTTCATAATAGAACTAAATTTCCCGCCAAAATTAAAAACGAAAATAAAGAAGTATCCGACTTGGGCTGGGAAATTTATCCAGAAGGAATTTATCATATTTTAAAAGACTTAAAGAAATACAATCTGCCAATTTACATCACCGAAAACGGTTTGGCCAACGCCGAAGATGAAAAACGGGAAAAATTTATTCAAGATCATTTATGCTGGATTCATAAAGCTATCCAAGAAGGAATTAACGTTAAAGGATATTTTCATTGGTCGCTTTTGGATAACTTTGAATGGGATAAAGGCTTTTGGCCAAGATTTGGATTAGTGGAAGTTGATTACAAAACCCTAGAACGAAAAATCCGCCCAAGCGCTTACGAATACGCTAAAATATGCGGAGGAAATGGGCTAGAAGCTTAGTCGCGCATTTCGCGTCATACCCCAGCATTGAACGTTAAGAAGAAATATAATACCCCCTTCCGTCTCTAGCTGAAGCGCTTAGAATTTTGGACTTAACGATATGTGGATTTTCATCGCTGTTGCAGGATATTCTTTTTTAGCCTTTGAATCCGTGGCAAGCAAATTCTTGCTCGCCGGAAGACTAAAAAGCTGGCAGCTCTACACATTTTACATTGGTTTTTTCTCCGTCTTTAGTTTGATTCTTACTCCCTTCGGATTGCAATGGCGGGGAACCATGCCGTTTACACTTTCTCTCTTTTCGGGAGTCATTTTCTATTTGTCCCTAGTCCTGCTTTTCCAATCACTGCTCACCTCTTCAACAACGAGAGTTTACATATTATACGGGACAGTTACAACTCTGGGAACATTGGTTCTGGCTAAAATATTTCTCCGGGAAAATGCTTCATTTCAAGAAATTCTGGGCATCTTCTTTCTGATCGGCGGAGGAATATTGATATCGTTTAAATTTTACCGGTCCAGATTTTTCTCCAACTACCAAAAAACGATTGCCGCCGGACTGCTAGCCGCGCTTTCTTTAGTAATTCTTAAATACGCCTATGGCGAGCAAAATTTTGTCAGCGGGTATATTATAAGTCGGATGGGAATTTTCGCGACAGCGCTGCTATCCTTGACTATTCCTTCATTCCGCGAAGTCATTGCTCGCAACATACGCCAACGCAAGAAAAAAGAAAACTTATTCAATTTAGCCGGAACGGTAGGCGCCAAGACGCTGGCCGGCATCGGCACGCTTCTTATTCATTACAGTATTTTTCTGGGAAACGTTACTGTTGTAAACGCGCTTGTTTCAACCCAATACGCGCTTATTTTTATTTTCTCAATTATTTTTTCGCTTTACTTGAAAAAAATTTTTGTGGAACGCCTTACCTGGTCAAACACTCTCATTAAAACAGTCGGTATCGTTCTGGTCGCTGTCGGCACAGCGCTGGTAACCACTATGTGAATTGAATAATTAATCCTATGAGACTCTTGCGTTGGATTGCCAAGTTAATAATCACTCTTCTTGTTATAGCGACTATCCTCATCGCCGCGGTTTTTATTCTTTTTAATTGGCCGGTGAAAGATAAAAACGACCAGATGCGGCTGGGAGTTTCTTTCTCTTCAATTTACGCTCAAGACATTGGTTTAGACTGGAAGGAAACCTATCTGGCGATTCTTGACGATTTACTAGTCGAAAAAATTCGGCTGGCGGCTTACTGGAATAAAATAGAAAAAGAAAAAGGAGTCTATGATTTTTCCCAGCTTGATTGGCAATTGGAGGAAGCGCGAAAAAGAAATGTTGAAGTTGCGCTGGCTTTTGGCATTAAATCCCCTCGCTGGCCGGAGTGCTTTATTCCCGAGTTTTATAAAGATGATAAAATTAAAAGAGAGAAAGCTTTGCTGAAATATGAGAAAGAGTTGATTGAGAGATATAAAGATTTTGAAAATATCACTCTGTGGCAGGTGGAAAACGAGCCTTTTCTCCCTTTCTTTGGAAAATGTCCTCCCGGCTCCATCGACAGCCAGCTTGTGGATCAAGAGATTGCGCAACTTAAGAAACTTGATTCCTCGCGGCCGATAATGGTAACCGACAGCGGGGAATTAAGCCTTTGGCACCAAGCGGCTAAGCGATCTGATGTTTTCGGCACCACGCTTTACCGCATCATTTACAAACCGCCCATTGGCTATTTTAAATATCCTCTAGGTCCAAATTTCTTTAGAATCAAAGCGCTGTTTATCAAATTGTTAGCCCATCAAAAAAATGTTATCATTTCAGAACTCCAAGCCGAGCCCTGGGGACCCAAATGGATAACCGAGATGTTAATCGAGGAGCAGTATAAATCAATGAATCCGGAAAAATTAAAAGAGATAGTTGAATACGCCAGAAAAACCGGTTTCCCCGAAGCCTACCTCTGGGGCGCTGAATGGTGGTATTGGCTAAAAGTTAAACATCAAGATGATAGAATGTGGGAGACGGCTAAAGAGATTATAAACAGTAATCAGTAAAAAATATGCACTACCTAGGCTTTGACATCGGCGGCTCAAGCATTAAGGCCGTCCTAATAAAAGATAAGAAAATAATCAAATCCAGGATTGAAAAACTGCCTAGCGATTTTAAAAGTTTACTGAAGTCCATAGCTGAAATTAAAAACAAATTGGCTTCTGAAATTGACTCAAACAAGATCGGCGGCATTGGTTTTGCCGTGGCCGGCGCGCATGACTCTAAAAGAGAAAATCTGCTCATTAGTCCCAACATCGCACTATTCACAAATAATCAGCCGCTTAAAAAAATATTTAGAAAAGCTCTAGCTCCCCATACCGTCAAGATAGAAAATGACTGCAATTGTTTTCTGGTAGCTGAAAAAGAAATTGGCCAAGCTAAAAATCTGGACAGCGCCTATTATCTAACTCTGGGCACCGGCGTGGGCGGCGCTCTGATGATTGATAAAAAATTGGTCGCCGGTTACTCCGGAGCGGCCGGCGAAGTAGGCCATATGATAATTGATCTCCAAAAAAATTTAAGTCTAGAGAATCTAGCCTCAAGTAAATTTATCAAAAAAGATCTCGGCCTTAAAGACACTTCCGGAATAATTGACAAAGCGCTCGCCGGAGACAAAAAAATTCAAAAGTCTCTCCGCAAACTCGGCAAACATCTTGGCGTTGGCGTCGCTAATATTATTAACATTATTGATCCGCAAGCGATAATTATAAGCGGAGGCCTCGCCAAAGCTAAAAAATACATTCTGCCAGAAGTTAAGCGAAGTACGCAAAAATTCGTTATGTCGCCGCAAGCCAAAAAAACTAAAATAATTTTCAGCCGCTTGGGCCGCTGCGGAGGAGCCATCGGCGCGGCACTGCTGTTTGATTCGAAATAAGAGATTCGAGGCAAAGCTTTAAATAGAGATGGATATCGAATAGAAGCATAAATAACGGAAGTATAAATAATTGCTGCATAAAAATTGCTATCGCAAGAAATGTGTCGTAATTGTGCGCGTGCGCGCGTTGTGCGCGTAAAAATACAAAACTAAAGTTACATAAAGCTATGGAAGGCAAAAGCAAGAAGGTTATATTAAAGCTACGAAAAGCGGAAGCAAAGTTGAGAGATTTAAAGTTTCACCTCGAACGGAAAATAACGCAAGGAGATAAAATAAGACAATTTTTATACCAACGCATCTTGCTAATTGCCGCAGCGGCTAGCGTTATGCTGCTGGCCGGCTGCCGCATTGAAGTTCCCGGTCAAGAAGACAGGATTATAAAAGAAAACAATATTAGGGGTCTCGAGGAAAGAGAAGAAAGACAGAAAATCTCTCCAGAAAAGCTCACAGTCGTTCAGAGATACACCGCGAACCAGCAACAATCTAATGAAGAAAACGGCGCCAAACAGCCTCCGGCTATGCAGATAGATGAAAATAAAAATTATACCGCTATCTTAAAAACAAGCGAGGGAGAAATTACCATCGAGCTTAACGCCAAAGCAACTCCTAAAACCGTAAACAATTTTGTATCCCTGTCTAGAGACAATTTTTACAACGGCACTACTTTCCATCGAGTGATTAAAGATTTTATGATCCAAGGCGGCGATCCTAACGGCGATGGTAGCGGCGGACCCGGCTACAAATTCGACGATGAACCTTTTGAGGGAGATTATAAAAGAGGAACCGTGGCTATGGCTAACTCCGGACCCAACACCAACGGCAGCCAGTTTTTCATAATTCACCAAGACTATGACCTGCCGAAAAATTATGTTATTTTCGGAAAAGTAATCAAAGGAATGGAAGTGGTCGACAAAATCGCCGAAGCTGAAGTGACTATGAACGCATCTATGGAAAAATCCAAGCCAGTCAGCCCAGTGACAATTGAGTCGGTAGAGATCGTGGAAAAGTAAAGCCGTGCCGTGCTATAATTAAGCCGAGCGAAAAGCCAATATATTGAAAGGAGGTGGAACAAATGGACTACACTTATAATTATGAATATTCAGTTGGGCCGGAAGCAACCGCCGGATTGGGAATACTTTCTGTTGGAATTTCTCTAGCCATATTTCTGTTTTTTGTCATCTTTTATGTTTACATGGCTGTTTGCCTTATGAAAATAGCCAAGAAAACTGGAACAGATAACGCTTGGTTTGCTTGGATTCCAATCCTAAACCTCGTCCTTATGATCCAAATTGCTCAAAAGCCAATGTGGTGGCTGATTTTCTTTCTAGTCCCGCTTTTAAATTTATTAAGCATAGTTTTTGGTATTCTGATCTGGATGGCTATCTCTGAAAGACTTGGCAAGCCTAGCTGGCTGGGAATCTTAACGATAGTGCCTATCGCCAACTTTATCATTCCAGGGTACTTGGCTTTTTCCAGCCCCGAACAGCCAGCTAATTACCAAAGCTAGGATTAATCTTTTTTCGCGGACAAATTATTCCACAGTCAAGATTAAACTATTTAATAAGCCGAGGATGTGATACCCTCGGCTTATTATTGATATTGTCCTACGCTCGACTACTTCCCGGAAGATCCTCTAATTTGCGTCTTTGTTCCAACTCTGGGCTTGCCAGTTCCTCCGGTTCCCGGTCCGGGTCCCTGACTTTTGCCCTTGCGCACCAGCAGGATTATAACCACTACTACTATAACTAGAAGTATCAAGCCGCCAACCACAACCACTCCCAGAATAATCCATCCCCAATAAGAGCTTTTATCTTCGCCGCGGGAAATAGCTTCTTGAGACTTGGTTATGTAATTCTGAACGTCTATATTATCCGGATATAAACGCTTTACATTTTCAAATTCCTTAAGCGCCAGCGAATACTTCTTTTGGGAAAACAAATCAAGTCCTTTCTCCCAAGAAATGTTAGTCAGGCTAGACGTATCGGTATTGACGTTATTCTTGCTTAAAATTCTTTTGACCTCTTCGGAAGAAATAAGAAAGTTAAATCCGTCGCCGCCGGGATCATCGCTAAAACTCCAGGTAACAACTCCAACAACCATGCCGTTAGAGTCAACCGCCGGTCCTCCGCTGTTGCCGTGAGTAATGGCCGCATCGGTTTGAAAAGCCTCTGTGCCGTCAACCAACTTTTTCTTAGCCGACACAACTCCTTTAGTAATCGACGGCTCTAATTGAGATTCTTCGGTAGTTAGAATTCCCATCAACTTATTAACAATGCTTGGATATCCAATGGCGTACAATTCTTTTCCAATTTGCATATTTTGGGCTTCTCCAATCTTAACCGTCGGAAAATTACTTCCCTCAACCTTAAGCAACGCTAAGTCGTTAGAATTAAATTCGCCCTGATAAGGAGAATCAATGAGTCTGGCGGGCTTTCCTACCTGCTCCACCTTAGTTTGGCTTCCGAAGGCGTGACCAGTTTGGATGTAATTGCTCTTTTTAACATTACTCATCTTGAGCCGGCCGCTGCCAAACTCTTTATAAAGATCATCAGCTAACTTCTGTATATCTCCTCCGTATTCAGTTTGTAAGGTTTCATTATATGCCTGTTCCACTACATATTCCATATCCGCGGGAATAGCATAGCCCAAATTCGCTTCCGCTACCAATCTAACAGCGTCCTTAAAAATCGCAGGGGCCAGTTGCGATACAGCGAAGTAAGCGATTAGATCGTCTTCCGGATTAGCCACATGGCCATTGGTTATCAAATATCCGTCAGGCGAAACAAAAAACCCAGAACCAGTAGCTCCCAAAGTGAATTTGTAGCTTCGGCCGGCCAGCTGGGGAGTATTAAGCTCCATAGCCGCTGACGCCTGAAGAACTAATTCGCCGGTTACAATGTTGGTTATCTGAATCACGGCCGGCTTAGCCAGAAGAAGATTTTTTTGAGTCGGGTTAAGTCCGGAACTGGTATCGGATGTTCCCCAACAAACAGCCGATTGAGAAAAAATGATTAAAAAAGACAGGGAAAACGCCCCGACTTTAGCCCAGAGTTTGGATCGATCGACGCTCATTTGTTTTTGTTTTAAAGCTTATGTTGGTATTATACCATAATTCACAAATTATTGAAAGGGTAGACTGCGGATAAAATTCTTGTCGCAAAATCTTGTCCGGATTTGCCAAGCCAAACTGGTGCGCATTCAAGTTATCTGCTATGCTTTGAACATTAAGAGTATCAAAAGACTACAACTGCTTCTAGTGTATTAATTAGTCAGATAGCTTGGAAAGTTATCGCAATTCAAAACTTTAAACCCGAAAGGGGGTGAAATATGTTATCGCAACTACCCATAAGACTCGAAAAAGTCGATGGAGAGAATATAGACAAAGAAATTTTGCGAGCCGGGATCATAGCCGAGTTGGACGCTATAAGTTTTTACGAACAAATGGCCGCTGCAACCGAGAATGAGAACATTAAAAAAGTTCTCTTAGATATCGCGCGAGAAGAGAAAACTCATGTAGGAGAATTCGAGACACTACTTCTTAAGTTGGACAAGGAACAAGTCAAGGAGTTGGAAAAGGGCAAACAGGAAATTAATGAGTTGACCCAATATTCGTAGTTATTAGCCAATAACCCGAGCAATGACTGACAGCCTTTCTTACTTTTGGCAGCACTTGCCGGAGAAAATGAATCCCATAGCTTTCTCTTTTGGCAATTGGGAAATTAACTGGTACGCTCTGATGTATTTGGCGGCTTTTTTAGTTATCTATCTTTTAGTCAAACATAGAATTAAAGACGAAAAGCTGGATATCTCACTCGAGGCAGTCAAAGAATTTCTTCCATGGGGAATTGCAGGATTGCTTATTGGAGCTCGACTGGCGGATGTTTTTATCTACGACTGGGGCTATTTCAAAAACCATCCGCTTGAGATTTTCCTTCCCTTTGATCCTTATAGCAATTGGGAATATATTGGGATTTACGGAATGTCGTATTTCGGAGGATTAACCGGTCTCGTTTTAAGTTTTCATATTTTCTGCAAGTTTAAAAAGATCAACCTTCTCAAATTTTCGGACTTATTCGCGCCCGCCGTTCCCGCAGCCTACACTTTTGGACGACTGGGAAATTTCATTAACGGCGAACTTTACGGAAGAATAACTAATACATTTTGGGGAATGTATTTCCCGCTTGACTTAACTCATCAACTCCGTCACCCTTCACAATTATACGAAGCGTTTTTTGAGGGAATTGTTTTGTTTTTAATTCTTTGGAGCATCAGAAAGAAAAGTTTCCCAATTGGATATTTAACCGCTTTTTATCTCATCGGATACGGAATTGCCAGATTTTTCATAGAGTTTTTACGCGAGCCGGACGAAAGTCTGGGATTTATCATAGATTCGCTTACATTGGGACAGATTCTGTGCGCTCTAATGGCGCTAGGAGGATTATTTATACTGTCGCGTAAAAGATCTGGCTTAAAAGAACAAATTCCGTTTAACAATTAAGTTTTTTATGTCGCACGCGTTGCAAATCGCAAGTCATGAGTTGCGCCAGCCAACTTTGACTTTTTCTTAAAAACTGTGTTATCATTCATTATGGTTATCGAGATTAGGCGTAGTTTACCTTATTTTCAATAATTTTAAAGGAAAACAATAATGGTCGTTCGCCTAGGTGTCGATACGTTAATTAAAAACTTAGGCGAAACGCAAAATGGACTATCAAAACCGTCCTCAAAGGCAGATGTTTGATGTTTCCGACCTTGGTCTCAAGTGCGCTGAATGCGGAGCAGACATTAAAGAGCTCCCTTTCCAGCCAACCAAGAGAGACGACGGAACTTACGGAAAGATCTTCTGCCGAGACTGTCACCGAAATAAGCGCAAGAGCTTTTCCGACCGCGGAAATTTCGGCCGACGAGACCGATACTAA
>CAZIWW010000016.1:0-17291 GCA_964543275.1 uncultured Bdellovibrionales bacterium
TAACCGCTCCTCCCTTAACTTTAATCTTTTCCAATTTTCTTTTCTCGCGTCTCGAGCGAGCCAGAGGAACCGCAAAACCCACTCCCTTAAAAAACTTGTCCGCCTTTTTATCTACTCCTTTATCCAGCGTTGCTCCATCATAAAAACCGCTCACAACTAAACTCTCTTTAATTTCTCCTTGTCTCTTCGCTTCTTTCTTTTTGAAATAAACCTTCTTCTTTTTTTTGATCTTTTTGGATTTGGGACTAAAAACAACGTCAGACATTTTTACTTTTCCCGCTTGCTTGCCTCCACTCTTTCTCTCATCCGCATTCTCCGCATTTTCTCTAGATCCGCTTTCCGCACCATTTTCAACTACCTGCTTATCCTTCTTAGAAGCTTCACTTATTTTCCTTAAATGGTTTAATTCCTTCCTAATGTTCATTTCTCCGGAAACTTTTTCTTTTTCAAGACCAAAGTCCCCATTGAAAAAACTGTCCGTGCCCAACTCTCTATTTTTTTTATCGTCCTCAAGTTCTTCCGCGGGTTCGGCCCTCCGGGTATAAACTGGAGAATTCACTTCAACATCTGAAGTTTCAACAACGGAAGGATCGTCTATTTTCCCTTGGACTAAAATACCAGCCTTCTCGATAAGCTTCCGGCCAACTTTGTCTTGGGTTACGATCATTATCTGCTTTTTCTTTCGATCCGCTTCTTTTTTAAGCAGTTTCAAATTAACAATGCTTTGAAGTAAAAGAGCTCTTTTAGGCACAACAATAATGACCTCCGAGGCCTGAGCCTTTTTTACCCGATCGGCTATGGAAGTTATTTCTTCGTCTATATCAACATAGAGAGTTTTGTGAGGCATAAATGCTAATAGTCGCGAATGATTAAACGAATGTATACGAATGAGAAAAATGTAAAGACTAATAAATAATCCATTCGCCTTCATTCGCTTTACAATTCGCAACAATTTGCATTCAACATTCTAGCTTTGCATCATTTTGACTGCCCGACGCAGCATACCGGAGAGAACTTTCTCCTCGCCCGCTAAATCCAGAGCTAAATTAGCCAGCCCCATTGGCGTAACATCCTGGGGATCGCGAAGAAGTCCGGTAACATCTTCAATGTTGGCAACATCTTTAGGCTGAAGAAAACTGACGGTAGGCTGTTTGGCAAAAGGGAGATTTCTGATCCACTCCAAGTTCATCAAAGCTTTTTTTATTCCGGGCAAGGCTGATCCGCCTCCGCACAACAATATGCGGGAAGGTAAAAGATCGGAATCAGAGTATTCGCTCAAAGCCAATTCCACTCCCCCCAGCCACACTTGGCAGTCCTCTTCCAGCATTTTTTCTATCCTCAAGTCCATGTCTTTACTAAGATGGCCATAGCCATATTTAATTTTAAGCTGCTCGGCTTCCTCAAAATTTATATTAAGCTCCTGGGCCAATCTTTTAGTAAAAGCCCTTCCGCCAAGAGCAAACATCTTTGTTCCTTCCAGTCCACCGTTTCTTACTACGGCGATGTCAGTCGTTCCTCCTCCCACATCAATGAAGATAGCGCTGAAGTCAACAGTATTCTCCAGTCCCATAGATCTGGCTACTGCGTAAGGTTCGGCGGCAATGCTTAGGAGATCCAGATCCAGATCGTCGGCAATGGTCTGCAAGGCGCCCAAATGAACCATGGGAGCATAAGCGTTAAAAACCCCGATGGACACATCCCGCCCTTGAAACCCCAGCGGATTGGTTACCCGATAACCGTCGATTCTTACATCAATGATAGCAGCATTAATGAGCTTTACCTCAATCTCGCTATGACCTGTTTCCCAAGCCAATTGCTGGCGAATTCTGTCAAACGCCTTCCATTGAACTTTCTGGATAATATTTTTAAGTTCCGGTAAATCAATTCTGACCTCCGGCTTAAGCCGTTCGTAATGAACAGTGGTAGTTGACCCCTTAACCAATTCTCCGGCGATCCCCATAATGGTCTGCTCTATTCTCTTCACCCCCGCCATCTCTTCGGCTATGGCAATTGCTTGTTCGCAGGTATTTATTACTCCGGCAATATCGCTAACAGCTCCGCTCTGCATGTCGCCTAATCTTTGCCGGGCCCTTCCCACCCCTGTGACAATTCCTTTTTCTGTTTCTTTGTCAATCTTAAACACCAGGGCCTTCACTATCTCCGTTCCAATATCCAAAGCCAGCGCATGCTCCGAAGCGCCGCGCCCCCGGCGGAAAATTTTAGAAAAAATTCCCATAGAAAAAATGGTTTTGTTTTAATCCCGTAACAATGTTATTATATCACAGAAAAATAAAGAGTGGCAACAAGCCGTTCAAAGAAAATAATGTGCCTATTAAAAAAATATTTGGAGGAAAATTACAGGTTTTGCGACTAGTTTAGTTAGTCTAGTCGGAATTTCCACGCTGCTCTTTTGATAATAATCCTCATTTTAAAAACCAAAACCATAAACTGCTTAAAAAGTGTATGGTTATTCCCCAGTAGAGGAGTTTGCTAAGCTTGGTCAACTCTTTTTATTTTCCTCCTTACCGTTTCTAGTCAAAATCTCTAATTTAATTCAAAAATTTTTAATTCAAAAATATGACCTATAATATGCGATCGCATATTATAGGTCAAAAATAAACAAGTCAACAAATTACTCATAGAAACAATATGACTATATTCATTTTTATTCTCACTCACCTTTTACGCCATTACTCACTTTAATCCAAAATGTTCTTTAAGGTGAAGCTCGTTGTCGATAAAATCCGCGACAATAAAGCGAACAAATTTTCTTATCTGATAAAACTCCACTATATATTCAATCTCGTTATAACAATTAAAAGGATGCACAAATACTGATTTTTGAAGCTCATAAAACCCTAGCCCTTTTAAGCGAAAGCGCAAAATTTCACGTTTTCCCTTTAAAGTTTCCGGAATGTCAAATATAACAATTCTCCATTTTTCATCCCAATGTTTAGGCACTGCGATTTTCATTTCTTCAATATTGTAACTTAAGGCTTTTTCCTTGCCATTCTCTGTTAAAACCAGTGTTAGGTTTCCATTCTTTTCTTTTCTCTCTTCAATAAGCTTAGATCTGTAAAGAGATTTTATGGCCCTTTTTAGTTTACTACGATTAATCTTTCGCCACTCGCCAGCAATGGATTTTAAAATCTTAAGCTGCCGCTTGGGAGTACGAGAAACACCCAAAGCCACCCCGCCAAGTAAAAGTAGTAATATTTTTCTTTGTATCTCACCTGCGCCTCTAGACATAGTATCCTAATATATTTAACTCGCTTATATTAAATTTATATTAAATTGACATTTAAATGCGATCGCATTGTAAGTGTCAAAACAAAAGCTGGCTAACTGATCGCATTGGTACTTAAGCAAAACGGGCTACTCCAGCACCGCTTTAATCCTTCTCACCCCGGCGCTGGAAGATTCTTCTTTGGTAATTTTAAATTTCCCCAGCTCGCCGGTGGATTTAACGTGAGGCCCTCCGCAGATTTCACAGCTTATGTCACCAATAATATAAACTTTAACCTTGTCGCCGTATTTCTGCTTAAAAACTCCCACGGCTCCCATTTTCTTAGCTTCGTCCAACGTCATTTCTTCGCATTTCACTTTAATATCTTTAGAGATCGCGTCGTTCACTAAATCTTCAACTTGCTTTATTTGCTCTGGAGTCATTTTTTCGCCGTGAGAGAAATCAAACCGCAAGCGTTCGGCAGTAATGTTTGACCCCTTTTGATAAATATGGTCGCCCAAAACTTCTCGTAGGGCCGCTAAAAGTAAATGTGTCGCTGTGTGAAGTTTCACTGCCTTATCACCGGCATCCGCCAACCCGCCTTTAAACATCCCCGCGCTGGCAGTCCGAGAGAGTTTCTGATGTTTTTTGAATTCTTCGCGAAAGCTTTCCTCGTTCACCGTACGATTATGTTCTCTGGCAATCTCCCGCGTTAACTCCAAAGGAAAACCGTAAGTAGAAAAAAGATAAAAAGCGTCCCGGCCGGAAATAACCTCCGTCTTGCGACTCTTGGCAATTATCTCTCTAACCTTCTTTAACCCTCTCTCCAAAGTTTTTCTAAATCCTTCTTCTTCCTCATTCAAAACCTTAATGACTTTTTGGTTACAAACTTCCGGATAAATTTCTCCGTACATTTCCCGAACAACTTTGGCCACCTCGCCGACAAAATTATTTTCAATCCCCAATAATTTTCCCCGCCTGATAGCCCGACGGACAAGCCGGCGCAAAACATATCCCCGCTCCACATTTGAAGGCACAATCCCGTCAGCGACGATAAACACGCTGGCTTTCAGATGATCGGCGATTATTCTCATTGATTTTTTCACCTCCTCGCTCTCGCCGTATTTTCTTCCTGAAAGCTTCTCGATTTTTTCTATAATAGGCTTGAATAAGTCCGTATCAAAAACATTTTCTTTTCCAGTCAGCACGGTCAGCGTTCTTTCCAGTCCCATTCCCGTATCCACATTTCGCTGGGGCATTTTTTTAAAACTGCCGTCCTCTTTTTTATTAAATTCCATAAAGACATCGTTCCAGATTTCCATCAGGCGAAAACTATCCACCAGTTCTTCAAAGGTCGCTTCCGGCTTGCCTTCATCCGGCCGCACGTCGTAAAACATTTCCGTACAAGGTCCGCAGGGGCCGGTTTCCCCCGCCGGTCCCCACCAGTTGTCATCCGCTCCCAGTAAAAAAATTCTGGAATTTTCTCCAGCTTTCTCTCCCTCGCCGCATACTTCAGCCTCAAGACCGGCTTTTTTAAACTGCTCTTTCCATACTTTAATCGATTCTTTATCCACGCCAGCGTTTTCATTTCCAGCGAATACAGTCACGTAAATCCGCTTGGGATCAAGCCCCAGCCATTTTCCATCCGTAAGAAATTCCCAACTCCATTCAATAGCTTCTTTTTTGAAGTAATCCCCCAGCGACCAGTTGCCCAGCATTTCAAAAAAAGTAAGGTGGCGGTTGTCTCCCACCTCGTCAATATCCACCGTGCGGATGCTTTTTTGGGAATTAGCCAGCCGTTTTCCCAGGGGATGTTTCTCTCCCATCAGATACGGCACCAACGGATGCATTCCAGCGGTAATAAAAAGCACTGTCGGATCATTTTCCGGAACCAAAGATGCCGAAGGAATTATAGCGTGTCCTTTTGACTCAAAAAAATCCAAATATTTTTGTCGTAAATCTTTTGCCGTCATGATAATTAAAATAAATCCACATTCCTTAACGCTCAAACTTTAATAATTCAAGCCCTGCCAGCCGTATCTTTAGCAAAGACAGTAAGAAGTTCTTGCGCGGTCATAACAAAAAGACTTTAAATTTATGACTCACGAATTAAGAATTGCGAAAATTTAAAAACTAGGCCGCTTTCTTATATCCAGGCCGCTTCTCGAAGCAACTTCGATAGACCTTATCTTCGTCCAGTAGACGATTGCCCATAAGCTTTTTAAATTCGTCATGAAAATTATCCGCCGTGATAGGGCAGCTTAATAAATTAAAATCTCTAACCCGACTCAATTTTTCCGGCTTCCACCCTTCGAGGCGAGCAAAAAATTCCAAGTGACTAAGCTGAATAAGAGCTTCGCTAGAGAGAGCCTCGCCGTAATATTTCTTAATCAGGGAAACATCCGGCAACTTCTTGTCCTTATAAAAATCTTTAAAATTCTCCAACCATCCATCTTTAGTCTCGGCTTCCTTTTCGAAAACCTTTTTACTCAACTCACTCTCGCCGGTGATAATTTCAATATAACTCAAAAGTTTCCTGCGCAATCTCATAAATCCGGAAGTCCCTGGAAAATTACTTTCTAAGCGCTCTTGGCTGGGGAATCTGTGAATATTTTTCTTATTAGGATTAGGAATTTCTATATTCCCCTTATTTTGCAGCTCGCGATTTGCCAAAGCTTGACCTAACAGCGGAGAGTTTAAAAGGATATGTCTTAAGTGATTATTATCTTCCAATATAAAGCTTGAGCTATTTTTAACTTCTTCTAGTTTATTTTTTAAGTCCTCAAACAACCTGCGAATAATATTTTTTTCGTTTTTGCTATAAGCTCCGCCCGCTTCCTCTGTGAAATATTCGAATGGTCTATTATCCAAAAACTCCACATATTCTTTAATGCGTTCTATCACATCGTCTATTCTTCCCGCGTTATGCCTTCTAACTGAATCGTATTGCCCTCTCTCATGCTTCTGGGTTCTTCTTCTCTCTTTTCCATTTTATTACTCATATTTTTGTTGTTAAATTTAAACCTGTTAACTTTTCATCTTAATGATAATCACTTTATGTGATCTTAGCAATTGTCATCAAGATAACTGGCAGAAATTAAACGAAGGTTGTAACTTTTCAGAAACAACCTTCTTGTAAGAGCCTTGGAGACTTTAACAAGCCATTGCCAGAACCATTCTCGTCACTTCATCAGCAAAACTCATTAATAAAGCGCCGTTCTTACAAAAGTTAGGTCTGTGGGCTGCAATGGTGAACGGGCGGTTCCTGTCACAAGTCAAGCTAACTAAGCGAATCTCCGACATATAAGACATAATGACTATGCCTCTTACGTCACTACGGATTGAAAGTACTTTTTCGGCTAACTCGAAGCCGTCCGTTACCGTAGAAGACGACAAGCTAAAGTCAATAACTAGAAAATCCAACCTAGTTAACGACTTCGCCATCCTAATTACATCTTCAACACTGGAAATGTCATGAACATTTAGTTTTTTTGACATTAACCGATTGTATACAGCTTTCAAGATAACTGGATTGCTCGCCGCAACCAATACAACATTTTCACCCATTCCTCTTTCCCTCCTTATTTTTATTTCAAAACCTTCAGTTTCTTATTTAAATTTTCAACCTCCTCCTCCAAAAGCCTCTGGTCATCTTCCAGTTTTTTAAGCTTTTTGTCAAGAGCATCACGATCGGCTCGAATCCTCTCCTCCTGTTTTTTAAGTCTCCTTGCTTCCAATTCCACATCCTGCTTTTGGCGCAGGATTTTTTTAAGATCCGACTTTGTAATCACTATTTGTCGTTCTAAGCCGGCTCTTTTTTTACGAAGATCGGCCGGATCCGAACTGCCGTCTAGATTACCGTCCTCGTCTTCCGTATTTATTTCGCCGTGTTCCTCTAAAAGATCCATAGATTTATAATGTCAAATGTCAAAACTCAAATGTCAAATCAAACCTAAAGCAATAATGAGAATTTTCACTATTTAGCTTCAAGTTTCATTTGGCATCTGGATTTTGAAATTTGGATTTTCCGTTATCATTCCTCCTCCCAACACCTCCTCGCTTTTATAAAACACCGCCGATTGCCCGGGAGTAATCGCCCGTTGCGGTTGATTGCAGATTATTTTATACTTCCCCCTCTTCTTTAATTTTATTATAGCATTAAAAGACGGCGCGCGGTAGCGAATTTTGACTTTAACTTTTTGAGGCAGTTTTAGTTCTCCCGCTAGCCAATTCGCATTTCTTATCCAAAATTCTTTTTTTAACAGCGTTGGACTTTTGACATTATTGGTTACTACAAGCTCGTTCCTCCTAATATTCTTGCTAACGACAAAATAAGGGCCGCTCCCGCCAATTTCAATTCCTTTTCTTTGGCCGATCGTGTAAAATGGCAATCCCTTGTGTCTGCCTAGAACCCTTCCAGTCTCGTCTATAATATCCCCCGATTTTATTTTCAAGTGGCGACGCAAAAATTCCGCGATTTCTTCACCAGCCAAAAAGCAAATGTCCTGCGACTCCTCACTCTCCAAAACCGGCAAGTCAAATTTTTTTGCCAGTTGCTTAACTTCAGATTTTTTATAATCTCCTAAAGGAAAAATAGCCTTAGCTAAATCTTTTTGGCTTAATCTATATAAAAAATATGACTGATCCTTATTTCTGTCTTTTGCTTTAAATAGTCTGTAAGCAGTTTTGGATTTTTGACTTGGGATTTGGGACTTTATTTGAAATTTGAAATTTGAAATTTGAAATTCTTTTATGCAAGCATAGTGCCCCGTCGCCACATAATCCGCCCTCGACTTTTTCAATAAATCAAGCAATACTCCAAATTTTATTTCTTTATTGCAAACAACGCACGGATTTGGCGTCAAACCTTTTTCGTAAGCGCCTAGAAAATAATCAATCACTTTCTTTTTAAACTCTCTTACGACGTTTATCTCATAAAGTGGAATGTTCAACTTTTCAGCAACCTCCTTAGCCCTTTTTAAAAATTTATTATCCCTTTTATAAAAGCGCATAAAAACTCCAGCGACTTCAAATCCCAGCTCTTTAAGCAATGCCGCCGCCACCGCCGAATCCATCCCGCCGGAAAGAGCGATAAGAACTTTTTTTCGAAAATTATTAACCATCATAATTAATTACAAACTAGCACCCCCGCCAAAATTCATCAACATAAAAAGCGGCCAATTCCCAACCGCTCTTTATTGTTCTTTTATAAAAATCTTCTACAAAATTATAAAATCTTCCATAAAAAATTTCCTCATTTTTATTGCGACCGCATAAAAAATAAAGAAATTTTTGATACTGTCATCTTGGCTATGCTGAAACTACTCCGTCTTATCTAAATCATACCCATTTGCCCTATCTAAATTATACCCGACCAATTTCATCACTTTATTCACCAGATTCACCAGATCTTCCTTCTCGCCTTTCTTGGGAAAATAGCGCGAACTTTTGTCAAACATTTAATAATTTGTAAATTGGAACCTAGCATAGCCCGTACTTTATTATTATCTCTAATATCCTTCCTTTCATTAGCGGTCTTATCAGCAACAAGTTTACAGAATGCACACTCACTCATATCTACTTTCTTTCCCTTAAACTCTCACGAATCAAACTTCTGACTCCTTCCAAATCGACACTTTTTTTACTTTTTTTTCTTATTTCTTTGAAAGGCTTGGGATTTATCCTTAACGCTTCGTTAAGAGAAATTTCCCTAGATCCTTCGCTTTTAACGTCGCGGGTTCCGGCTTTCTTGCCTGAAATTTTTTGCCGCTGCTGCTGACTTCTAGCTAATTGACGCTGGTAATCTTTTAGACAATCCTTGCAGAAAGTCGGCCGTTTGCCGTCCGGTTTAAATGGAACTTCAATTTCCGCGCCGCAGTTGTCACACTTTGCTGGATACATCCTTCTTTCTGTTTCACCCATCCCTTCTCTACCAACTCTTTTTGCCTCACTCTTTCCCGCTACCTCCCCGCTGATCCTCTTATCTTTTACGGTCGCAGCTTCCGCGCCGCTTGGAACCATCCCGCTCCAGCGGGCAATCTTATTCTCAACCACTTCCCTTTTAGTTCCGTAGCGCTCACGGGTTATTCTGACAACTTTTTCGGCATTGGCTTCCGTTTTAGACAAATCTATTTGAGGCAAAGTAGTCGCGCTAAAAGCGTTTCCAGCAATCCCGTCAATCATCAGCTTTACATATATGTTGTAATTTGGCAGATTTACTAAGTCTTGCGCCATAAACACAGGCTCAAACTCCTTCTCTAAAAATTCCGCATCCGCCGCTCCCACTCTAAACAATACCAATGTCCCAACATTGCCGAAGACAGCATCTCTCACTTTCTCGTCCATTTGTTCTATGTATTGGTGAGCCAATATTAAGTCAAGTTTATATTTGCGCGCCTCCGACAAAATTCCAGCGAAAGATTCCGTAGCAAAATTCTGAAATTCGTCAACATACAAGTAGAAGTCTTTTCTCTCGCTTTCCGGAACATCTACCCGGGCCATAGCCGCCAGCTGGACCTTGGTAATCATCATAGCTCCCAAAAGAGCGCTGTTATCTTCTCCGATTCTGCCTTTAGCCAAATTCATTATGAGAATCTTTTCATTGTCCATAATTTCCCTAATATTAAAAGCCGATTTGGTCTGCCCGACAATATTTCGAATTAAAGAGCTTGACAAGAATTGGCCAACCTTATTTTGAATCGGAGCGATAGCGTCGGCCATCAAACGATCGTGGTATTTAGTAAACTCATCTACCCAAAAAGAGCGCACCACCGGGTCAGTCATTTTTTCCACAACCCTGGTGCGATAATTTTTATCAACCAGCATTCTGGTTACGCCCAAAAGAGTACTGCCCGGATATTCCAATAAGGCCAGAATAGCGTTTCGCAAAAGATATTCCAGCCGCGGCCCCCAAGAATCAGCCCAGATTTTTTTAAAGACTCCCACTAAACCGGAAGCAACCAAGTGACGATACTCCGGCTCAACCTTCTCCATTACATTAAGCGCAATGGGATATTCCTGATCGGCCGGGTTAAAGTAAATCACATCGTTGATGCGACTGGACGGAATCGCCTTTAAGACTGTTTCGGCAAACTCGCCGTGCGGATCAACAATAGCTACTCCTTTGCCGTTTCGAATATCCTGAATAGCCATATTCTGAATCATAGTCGTTTTTCCCGACCCGGTTTTTCCAATAACGTAAAAGTGCCGGCGACGATCGTCGCGCTTAATGCCAAACTCCCGCTCGCGCCCCCGGAAATTAGTTTTAGCGAAATAAACTATTTCGTTCATGATTTTCTCCGCCAATTACGAATTCCATGCAAATATATGAATGCGGTTAAACGATTCTAACGCCAAATGCCAAATTTCTAATTTCTAACTAAACCCTAATGGCCAATGACTAAATAAATCTTAAACGTTAGAAATTTTGTCATTGGATATTTGTCAGAAATTAGAAATTCGACATTAGAAATTTGAGTAATCCGATAAAAGTCAGCCAAACCTTAAATTATCCATCAACTATCTTTTTACTCTATAGGGAGATTAATAGGCGGTCCGCCTTTCTTGGCTTCCACTCTAGCTATCGACGGAGAAACAACCGAAATATCCGGCATATGGTAAATGGTGGCCAGCTCTTCAGAATTGAGATACATATTAGGACCATCATTGTCCCTATCCAGATAGCGGTTGAATATTTTCCTCTGCGCCCAGCGCTGTCGCATGTCAGCCAAAAAATATCCGGCAAAAGTCTTAGTTTTAGCGTCTTGGAGCAAGGAATTTAGATTAGCGTCGTTAAGCTGAAAGATGGCTCCAGCCACCCCATAGAAATAACCTTTGTCAAATACGTCTCTTTCGCCCAGATAGAGAAGACGAAGCTTAGTTAGGCAAGCTTTTTTGTCTAAACTTTCTTCCACCACTTTAAGCACTTCTTGTTCAACCGGAGTAAGCGTCCAAAGCAGAGGCTTTTCTTCTTTTTTCTCTTCTTTAGAAGGTTCAACCGGTCCCCAAAGGCTCCTAACAGAGTCTTTAACAATATCGTAGATTTCAGTGAAAAACCTAACTATAGCCAATTTCTCTTTTTTTGCCTCCCTCTTGGCCAGTTTATCAGCAACCTTCTTCACCTTATCAGACCATTCAGAATCAGCCACTGGCACGGCCAACATTTGAAACCAAATTTGGTGTCCCGGGGGAAGAGCGGCGATGATATCCGCTATGGTGCCTATGGGATCAATCATCCCTTTGGTCACGTCCTCTTGAAAATATTTATAAGTTCTAATGGGATAAGCGTCGTCTTTGGCAAACTTATAGTCCGTGCCCCATAAATTCCATTCGGCGTTCGGAATATTGCGCGGAACTTTTTGAGTATAGTCCTCCGCCTCCACAATTTCAGCTTCGGGGTACTGGGCGTAAATCAAGGCCTCCGTAAAATTGCGAAGTTTTTTCTGGCAGCGGACATAAAAATGCATCTCGCCATTGATTCCTAGAATCTCAAAGCTAAACATGGCCTGATACTGCTTACCCTGAATATAATACTCAATGTGATTTGGAGTGGACCAGCAACCATGCAGTCCGGCAAAAACCTGTTCCATTATCCTGGGACTTTTCTCGATATTCCGCGGAGGCTTAATCTCCAACAGCACGTACTCAATAGAACTTAAATACCGATTTAGGGCATACTTCAGCCAAAGCACCCTAAAAGCAGCCGCCAAAATAATAGGGCACAAAAACCACCAAGTTGCCAAAAACAACTTCCAGATTAGACTATAAAACTGAACGAAGGGACTAAAAAAGTCTGCCATTACAATTTTATATTTATTTTACAAAAAATTATATGGAAGTTATATAAATTACGATTATAAAAACAGGTAGATCACTTTTCTTTTATTTTATAACCATTACCAACTTTCTTAAAAAGCTTCTTGTCGGAAAGATTAACCATTATAGTCGCTTTCTTAACTTTTCTCTTTTTCAAAAGTTCGCTAATAATTTTATTCTTTTGAAGAAAACCACCGGCTTGTTTAACCACTGACGCAATAACATCCTTAACAGTTCCCTCTTCATAACCCCAGTCGCGAAGAGCGTAAATGCCTCGTCCCACCAAAACAAAATTTTTATCTCTAATCAATTCATTGTGGACCGTTTGAGGATGAACTTTCTTGGAACTTAAGCCATAGCTTTTAATTAGCCGAGAAACTTCCCGAAAATGGAGCGGTTTTTTTTCTTTTAAGAAAACCAGCATGGCTTTTTCTCTAACTCCGCGCGGACGAATCAAAGGCCAACGAGCTTTACCCCAGCTCCCAAAAACATTTCTTCCGAATTTTTTGGAAACATCCAAGAAATTCAAAGCTTGATCGGTATTACAGTCAGGATATTTTTCAAACAAATTCAAGGACTCAAACATTTTTTTAACCTCATCCGAGGAGTAAAGCTTTTTGGAGCCATTGAATAAATCCTCCATTTTGACCAAAACCTCTCTAAAATATTTACGGTTAAAATCCTTGCCGATAAAACAATCTTCCAATTCTCTGTTGCCTTTAATTCTCGCCAGGCCGGCTACCGCCAAAATCACTTCCAGCATTCGCCCCTCCTCAATGGAAAAATTATTCTTACTGAAGTATTCGCTGAAAACTTCTTTCAATAAAACCTCCGCTCTAACAATTCCGCCTTTTTCGCGGACTGTTTTACCGACTAATTCCAGTAATTCTTCGGTTTCGGAAGTTTTTTTAATCTTCTTAAGGAAATTCACCGCGTCAGCTTCAATCTGCCGAACTCTCTCGCGGGTAATATCCAAGCTTCTTCCAATAGCTTCCAACGTCTGCGGCTTTCTTCCGCCAACACCAAACCGGCTCAAGACAATCAGTTTTTGCTTAGTTCCTAAAAACCGCATTAAATCAGAAATAATCGATTTAATATCTATTCCGCTGACCGGAATTTTCCTAGTCAAAGCTGAACTGCCGCCGGCTTCGCTGGATCTGACATAATTAGACAATTTTACTTTGTAGGCTTGCATATAAATTTCTAATCAAGCTTACTCCTAACTAAACCTGATTTTTGCTTTAATCAAAACAAAAAACGAACAATAAAATTAAAAGCTAGCGCCGAAAAAAAATACAGTCGGCAAACAGCTCGCTTTTCCTAGGTGTTGAACCATAACATACTTACTCCAATTATGTCAATCTTCAACGTGAGAATTCTAAAGCTTTACCGTTTCATCGGTCTTTTTTTTACACCCTTCCGTTTTTCAAAGAACACCATTTCAATTTATGATTTATGAATATGAATAATCAAAAGCGGTGATAAGCTAAACATTCTTAATTCTTAAATCGTAAATCTTAAATCTTCCTTTTTTCCCATTTCCACCAGCTAACCAATAGAGCCGAGGCAATGAATATGGAAGAATAAGTTCCAAAAGCGACTCCGATGAGAAGCGCCAGAGTGAAGGACCTAATTGACTCGCCGCCGAGAATAAAAATCGCCAATAGAGTAACAATGACAGTCAGAGAAGTATTGATGGATCTTGTTAGAGTTTCGTTTAGACTGCGATTCACAACCTCCGTAAAATCTTCGCGAGGCCCAGCCCTTAAAAGATTCTCGCGAGTCCGGTCGTAAACTACGATAGTATCATGCACAGAAAAACCCAAAATGGTCAGAAGCGCGGCTATAAAAGGCGTGCCGATTTCTATTCCGGCGAATTTACCTAAGACTGAAAATATACCTACGGTTATCAAAACATCGTGAGTTAAAGCTACGATAGCCCCAACCCCGTATTTCCATGACTCGACCGGTCGGGAAACTTTTCGAAAGGCATAAGCGATGTAAAGAGCAATTCCCACTAAAGCGACAGCAATAGCCATCAAGGATTTTCTCTTCAACTCCCCTGATATCGTGGGGCTTACATAGTCCAAACGAGCTTGAGTAACTTCGCCGAACCTTTCTTTGAGTTTTTCCAAAACCGCGCTATTCTCTTCGTCGGAAGAGCCAGCATAACGAAGCAGAATCGCATTGTCTCGGGTCGGCTGGATAATTACATCTTTTATGTTCAATTCTTCCAGAGCCACTCTGACCTCCTGGTTGCTGGGAGCTTCTGAAAATTTGATCTCCATTAATGTCCCGCCGGTAAAATCAATTCCGTAACGCAATCCCCAAACTATCAAACTAATTATGCTCAAGAATATGAGCAGTCCGGAGAGTACATACGAATATTTACTTTTGCCGATGATGTCAAACATAGTTTGTAGGATTTCAAATTCTACGCCTCAACAAATTAGTTATTTCACATCGTCTTTTATATCTTCTTTCGCCGTCCCAATTATAATCCACCCTTTTCTCTTCTCAGCCCATTCTCCAATAATCGCCAAAAGCGCGATTCGCACGATAACGATGGCCGTGAACATACTTACCAAAACGCCTAAAAGCAAAGTTACGGCAAATCCCTTCACAAAGCCGGTGCCGAACCAAATCAAGATAAGGCAAGTCAGAATCGAAGAGATGTTGCTGTCCCGAATGCTCGGCCAGGCCCGGCGAAAGCCTTCATCCAAAGCGCTGGCCAGCCGCCGGCCCCGCCTCAATTCTTCTTTAGTCCTTTCAAATATTAAAATATTAGCGTCCACAGCCATACCAACCGAAAGAATAAACCCGGCAATTCCGGCCAATGTTAAAGTGATAGACCATGGAGTAACCGAAGAAATTTTAAAGACGGCCACCATTACAGAAGTATAAACTCCCAGAGCCAGCGAAGCTATTAAGCCCAGAAAGCGATAATATAAGATCATAAAAATAATCACCAGACCCAAGCCAATAGCTCCGGCCTTCAAGCTCTTTTCCAGCGACACTTTTCCTAGCGAGGCCTCTACGCTCTGCTGGCCGATAAGCGTAATCGGCACCGGCAAAGCTCCTTCGTTCAAACCTCTGGATAATTTCTTAGCCTCTTCCAGGGTAAAATTTCCGGTAATAACCGCCTTGCCGTCTGTTATTTCAGCCTGTACGGTAGGCGCGCTAATAATTCCTCCATCCAAGAAAATGGCAACTCTCTTGCCAATATTTTCTTTGGTAAGCTCGGCAAACATTCTTGTTCCCTCGCTATTAAATTCTATCGCCACCTGCGGCTTGTTGGTTTGCGGATCAAAAACCACATCGGCCCTCTTCAGATCCTTCCCCGTTAATCCAGTATCCACAAAATTAACCGGCGGAGAAGTTATCGGTGGACTCTTCTTCTCTAGCAAAATATGCTGCGCGTGGACTTCTTTGTCATCTCCTTCGCCGCGCTCTTCCAATTTTTTAATAATATGATAGCCAAATTGAGTTTCTACGATCTCCGGAAAAACCTCCCCGGGTTTTAAATCGCTGTCAAATAGAACATCATCGAACTCCGGCACAAAAGTTCCTCGCTTTACCCAACCCAAATCCCCATCAAGCTCTTTTGATCCGGGATCCTCCGAATTCTGCCCGGCCAATTCTGAAAAGTCAGCTCCGCCTTTAACTTGATTTAATAAATCCTCTGCCTTTTTCTTTTGATTCTCGTTAAACTTTTTATCCTCTTCTGACAATTCGGGAATTTCTACAGGCTTTTGCTCGCCTTCTTTTTTAAACTCCAGAAAAGGAGTTTCTTTTATCATCTCTTTGGCTTTGTCAATATCTCTAACGCCTGCTATTTCCACAATCAAGCGATACTCTGAACCCGATTTAGAGGTTTCCACTAAAGGTTCTGCTACTCCAAAAGCGTTAACCCGCCGCTCGATTACATCCTGAAGTCCTTCCAAAGCCTCGGAAACTTTGTCAGATTCAATGCCGCTGACATCAGCTTTATAAATTAAATGAATCCCGCCCTGCAGATCCAACCCCAGATTTATTTTAAATTTAGACAAAAAACTACCCAGCCAAGCCGGCTGATTGATTTTTTGCGGATAAGAAACCAGTACTGTGAAAATAATCAAGACAATAATTAAAGAAAATTTTATCCAAAGCTTTTTGCGACTGGACATTACTCTTGGCAAAATAAAAAACGCTAATTCTGGCGTCATTATATCACAGACAAACAAAAAAATCCACTCCGCAGATAAAATTACAGTAAATAATTTCCAAAATTTCTACATCATTTCCGCATATTTCTGAAATAAAGCAGAAATACGCTTCGCGAAATTCATAGAAATTTATTGCGCGCGCGAAATCACGGCTTCGTCGTCTCGCTCCTCCTCACAAACTCTTCCACTTCCTCCCATCTGCCCAGCAACTTGTCCTTTAAACTCTCTGTGTCTTCGTCGGAATCTATTTCCCCAGCTTCGACTTTTTCGTTAATAACTTCATCCACTAAATCTTCGTAGGCGCTTCGAGAATCAACTAGATTATTTCTAGCCCGTTTTTTAAGCTCCGCCAGCAATTCCTTAACCGACGGTTCGATAATGTTTGGCATAAATTTGGAATTATGAATTTAGAATTCGGAATGTTAAATCGAGGAGTTGGCTATTAACCTCGTCTAGTTCTATATCCGCATTCACAATTCACGATTCTCCCGCAAGATACTCATTCGCTCTCTCCAGCACATTCTCAGTCTGCTTGTAAGTAATACGCTCCACCGCTTGTTTATATTCCAGCCATGCGTAATTAATGTGTTCATAAGACAATTTTACCTTTTTGCCTTTAGTCTCTGCCAAATAAAAAGTTACGATCTTGAAAACATTGACGCCCGTCTTTGATTTTCTTCGCCTTTTTTCCTCGTCGCCTTTGGCCCGATAAAAATATTTTATCCAAGTCGAAAAGCCGGGAATAATTTTTAAACGACTAATTCCCGTTTCCTCTTTCACTTCCCGCTTCAGCGTCTCTTCCCAGCTCTCGCCTTTTTCAATATGGCCCTTGGGTAAATCCCAATGCCCGCCTTGCTTGTCATTTTTATCTTTTCCCGGATGTTGAATGAGAAGATATAAAATTTTATTTCCCTCGCGGCGGAACACAACCGCCCCGACGGACTTTTCAAAAGGCATACCTAAAAAATGTCAAATGTCAAAGCTCAAATGTCAAAATCCCCCATACCATCACTTAAAGAATAACAGATTTAGCGGAAAATAAAAAA
>CAZIWW010000017.1:0-5679 GCA_964543275.1 uncultured Bdellovibrionales bacterium
ATCCTCCTTTTATTAATAATTAAAAGATCTTAAACAACTAAAAAACCGACCCGTTGCCGAGCCGGTTTTAGATTAAAGATTTCTTATGTTCCTAAACGCAAAACCCGCTCGACAACGAAAGTCGGGCAATGATAATGCTAATGGTAACTATAGAGAAACTTCTAAACTTCATATCTCTTTAATTTTAATTGTATATACCCGCTGAAGCTCGTCAAGTTTTAAAAGCTATCCACAACTCGCTTACAGCCCTTCCAAAATCTCCGGGCGGTCGCTGACTATGCCGTCAGCACCTTTCTTAATATATTTTTTAGCTTCCCTTTTGGTATTGATAGTCCAGACGATCACTCCAAGATCAGCCTCGCGAGCCTTTTTAACATTAGTTGTGTGAGTAAAACGGCAGAGAGGCAAAATATAATTAACTCCCAGCGCCAGGGCAGATTTGATAGGATTTGGATGCCTGCTATAGATAAGACCTGTTTCAACTTTTTTGTCAAGCCTTCTGACTTTCCTTAACGCTTCCTCGCAAAACGAGACAATGATAATTTTTGAATTTAAGTTTTTGCTTTTGATCGCTTTCAAAACTTTCTTCTCATATCCCGCTTCCTTAAGCTCTATTAGAATCTTCTTAACTTTTTTGCCGATAAAATCCAAAACCTCGTCCAAAGTTGGAATTTTGCCGCCGCTTATCTCCTTAATCTCTTTTAAATTTAGATCTTTAACTAGATCTTTCCGCTTAAAAATTCTCTTTAAGCTGTCGTCATGAAAAACAACCAGCTTTTTATCTCTACTCTGCCTTACATCAAACTCAACAGCGTTCACGCCCAGCTCGATCGCCTTTCGAAAACTTTCCAAAGTATTTTCTAGAATATGCCCTTTTGCCCCGCGGTGCCCGATTTTTAGAAAATTAGATTTTTTCAACATAACTAGAATAGAACAATAAAAGCTTTACTTCAGCATAGTAAAAAATAACTCTGCTCGCAACTGGCTGGATCTGTGATATAATAAAAACGTTACAAAAATATCTGGAAGCTTCCGGCTCCGGATAAAGGTGATTAAAGGTCGGCCCTTTATCTTTAAGTAAAAAAATAATTTTTAATTGATCATGCTCATGAATACGCCCCTGTCCAAACCTGTGTTGATCGCGCTGATTGTTATTGCGGTCATTGGCATCGCCTTGGTCGCTTATTTTCTCCTGCGGCCTGGAAATTTTCTACTTGAGCAGTCCAGTCAAGTCCCACCGTCGGTTCAAGACACAACCAGAGGTAAACCGATCGCCACCGAACCAACCGGCAATGTTGACGATCTGGTAGAAGCTGTAATCAGCGAATCCTTGACCGAGCAGGGAATGGCTCTTGAAGAAGACAGCGACTCTCCGTCTATTTATTCGGACATTCAAGCTATTGATGACTTTGGTCAATCTTACAGAGAAAATGAGTTCTAGAAAAATTTTTGCTTTTATCATTGTTTCGGCTCTAGTCCTAGGTATCCTCGGTCTAGGATCCGCCTTAGCTCGTACAGAACGCGCCGCCGACATGGAAAACCTAAAGGACATTCAGAATAAAACCGAAGAAGCTATTGATGAAAAAGTTGCTAAAGAAATATGCTCTAGAATTTCCGATCTCTACTCCAAGATTGAACAAAGAATGAGCGATCGAGGATCTAAAGTTAAAGCTAGGCTTGAAAAGCGAGTGGAAAATATCAAGGAGCGCCGCGCCAACAGAGACGCAAGGCTGAAAGAATTTCGCTCCCGAATGGATGAAAGGCGAGAAAAATTTTACCAAAAATTAGAGGAAAAAGCCAAATCCCAAAAGCAAGAGCAGGCTGTTTCTAAATTCAAGTCAGAAATTGAAGCCGCGGTAAAAACCAGAAGAGACGCTATAGATGACGCCATTAACACTTTTCGGGATGGAGTTGACCAAGCCGTGATTTCAAAAAAATCGGCCGTCGCAGAAGCTATAGAAAGTTTCAAGTCAGCAGCCAAAGCCGCTTACGACAAAGCCATGGCTGACTGCGAAGACGGCGCCGATGCCAAGAGCGTGAGAGAAACTCTCCACTCCAGCCTAAAAGCCGCCCGAGAAGAGCTTACCAATGATAAAAAAGAAATTGAGAAAATAAGAACTACCATAGAAACACTAGCCGAGCAAAGAAAGCAAGCTGTTGAAAAAGCCGTTGAGGACTTCAAGGCAACTACTCAAAAGGCGGCCGAGGAATTAAAAACTGCATTTCCAGAATCAAGTTCAGGAGATTGACAGTTAAAAACAGAAACCACTCGATTAAAGAAACGCCAACTTTTTTAGTTGGTGTTTTCTTGTTAATTAATCCGCAAGTAAATAACAAGTTCCTCTATTGTTCTAAGAATTGGAATTATTAGTACTTTTGGCATCTATCTCATAGCTCCACTGCGGCCAGATTAAGAATAATTTCCTATAGCAGCTAAAACGATACATAAACCGTCGATCGTTGGATTGTGTACCCGGCATCTTGCTTGCTGTTTTGGAAAAATAAAAAGAGGAGTTTTTACTCCCCAGGAAGGTTGGCGCCGTTGCGCCTGGTTGCCTCCCCCCGGATACGTTGCGATGTTTTCACAAGCCCGGTTCTTTGCCAGCTATTTTTGCAAAACAACTGGCTGGCCATCGCGGTTGGTTACGCTAGACCGATAGAATTGCCACCATTACATTTGTTGAGTCCACGGTCCCATCTCCGCCACTCGTCGGGTACAGCGTAAACACCCTTGGCGGGGGGATGTAACGGCTTGCCGTAAGAATTCTTTTTAACTGCCGGCGGCCTGGTCTCCCTCGCTACCCCCGGGATCCCGGAATTAGTATACTGTTTACCGTACCTAATCATTTCTTCCCTTCACACCTCCGTCCCAAATTTTTAACAGTCTAGAGAGAAAACGGCATAGGGGATCGCCCCGGGACTCCAGGAGTCCAATATCCGTCATTACAGAATGTACAACGGAAACGATAGTTGCCGTTGGACACAACTACCCCTTCCTTGCCACATTTTACGCAGCAAGCATCAACCAGCTTGTACACTACTGTATTTTCAAAGTCGACACAGCCAATTGGCACAAGCACAACATCCATGAAAATTTCCTCCTTTCTCTATTTTTTTAAAACACAAAAAACAAAAATCTCGCCGAGAATTTCTCGCCGAGCACAGTCTTCTATATTATATGCAATCTATTTAATTTATAATTCTATACAACACTCTGCTCAGCGAAAAATTAAGACTGCCCACTAGGAGCACCAGACAAAGAAGAATCACCAGCAACAAATTTTTCGCTAAGCTTACTTTACACATAACAGCTGTAATTTTAACCAAACCAAAACAACTCGTCAAGGGAAAGTTATCCACAGCCGCAGCTAGTACTCCTCCACCAAACCTACGCAAAACACCAAAAAATTAAAAAAATTAAAAATGACGCTTAAGGTGCGATCGCATTTTAAGCGTCAAAATTAAAAAATTAAGGAGCCGACGATGCGGCTCCACTCTATTTATACTACAACTACAACTTAAACCAGTCAGGTCCCCAATGAGGACCCCGACTTTGAACTTGAAGCCGAGAGAATTCTTCAGGGACTCTACCCATCGCAGGGTCCCTGGGTGAAATCTCCTTTTTGCATTTGCAGACAAACCGTGGCTCCGCCCCCCAGCCGGGAGGAAGAACCTTCCTCATCTCGCCCCCGCAATGGGGGCAAATCTTCTTTTTCATTTTTTCCCTCCTTTAGAACTAAAAAGCCAGTCCTTCGCGAGACCGGCTTTGGTTTATTGAAAATGTAGTTATTCCCTAAATCAGGTGTTTATCTCCCGCAAACCAAAACCGATCTGGCGAAAAACCAGCTAAAGAAGAAATTAAAGAAGAATCGGTTTTGGGTCACAGTGCTCATCACGCCATTAGAATAACATTTGCAAATTTTGTGTCAAGCTGTGGATAAGTTTCCTTTAAAATTATTCCGCCTAGGTGTAAAGGTTCGATTTATAAAAATAAGCGGCATCAAACCCAAAGACGAGCTTTGGACTATTAATTTGTTGCCCAACAGCAACAAAGCAACAAATCGCGGGATAAGATTACCGCACAATCTAATTATTACACACTACTACACATTTATTGCGATCGCAATATTTATGTCGTAATTTGAATTATCAAATTTTAAAAGGCTTGGCGAATCAAGCCCCCTGCAATTCTGCAACCAGAAACTTTTACTCCAGTAAACTAGATTACTGGAGTAAATAAACCTCGCTAAAAATTTAGCGGCCAATCTGCGTTGCAGGCTGGCCGCTTTTTTGCATTAGCTACTAACTATACTCTTTGGCACAAGTTTATGTAGTTCACTAGCGCTCTTAGAAATTTCTCGTTAGAGCCAAAGTAAAGCT
The DNA here is from genome assembly GCA_964543275.1 of uncultured Bdellovibrionales bacterium. GTDB lineage: Bacteria > Patescibacteriota > Minisyncoccia > Moranbacterales > UBA11712 > CAZIWW01. The sequence continues at coordinate 4,381 of CAZIWW010000017.1, forward strand.
TTTTAGCAAGCTCCTCTGATAACTCTTCAAGACAATTTCCGCAAACTAACCAACATAGGTCAACACCTGGATCCGGATAAAATAACCCTGATCTGATAAACTTGCCACCAAAGAAGAAAGATTTGCCACAAACCTCGCAAGTTCTTCCTTCGACCATTTTCCCATTTACGATTACGTGCGATTTACACATGTTAACTCCCTTCTATCTAATCAAGTTATAATTGGACTTGCAAATAGCGGTTTATAGCCTTTTTCTGAGATAACATTACAAACCCCCCTATTCTTTCGCACAGTAGTCCCGCCAAATTGCCGTTGTGTTCCATAACGCAACCGAGACAAACCCTAGGTTGTTCCTTTAATCCCCAAGCAAGATGCCAGGGGATTACAATAATACCTGGGCGTTTCCCGCACATATGACAAAGATAATGTGTCATTGCCATCACCTCCTTGTAAATTGTTAAAAAACAAAAAAACTGATCCGAGAATCAGCTTGTTTTGGTCATAAGTTAGATTTTCTGTGATTTTATTAGCCGCCGGGTTTTCCTAAGCACAAAACACGCTGATTCTCAAGGTCAGCTCCACATCCTGATCCTGAACCACAGGAAACTAATTTACCATAAACATCAACGTGTTTCTTCATAGTAACTTTAGATTAACATTTGGAAATTAGCTGTCAAGGGACCCCAATTAATAACTAATGAACGGTAAAACTAGCGATCAAAAACCCCGTCTGGATGAGATAATTATTGTTCACCGCTCATTGCTCCTTGTTCACTGTATAAAACCTTATACCTCAAAACCACCGAACTCTCACTAATCCTATTCTCCTCCAGCAGTTTCAAATCCACATCAAAATCTTTTCCAAAAAGCGACAGGCCGTCGCCGAAAATTTTCGGTTCAACAGTCAAAATTATTTCGTCAATCAATTTCTTTTCTAAAAATAAAGTGTTTAAGTAAGACCCTCCTCCAAGAATAGCAGACTTATAGCCTATATCCTCCAGTTCTTGCAAAACTCTTTCCGGCTCGCCGGTTACCCATTTTACATTTTCCACCTCTGGAGGATTTTTTTCTAAAGTAAAAACAACATTGAGCCGATCCGGCAATGGTCCAGGCATAGTGAAAAAGGTTTTGTCTCCCATAATGACAACGCCATGTTTCTTTGAAATCTCGGCAAATAACTTCTTATCTTCCTTGCTTGTCCAATTCGGAAAATGATCGCTTGACTTAGCGATCTTGCCATCGACGGTCATAGCCATCATAAGCACTATGTGCATAAGTCAAAAGTTAAAAGTCAAAAGT
>CAZIWW010000017.1:5779-16744 GCA_964543275.1 uncultured Bdellovibrionales bacterium
TATAAATAACCTGTCACGAAACGACACCTTAATTTCGCACCTTAAACTTTGCGCTTTGAACTTTTTATGACCCGCCGACATTAACTATTTCGGCTTTGATAGCCGGGTGCGGGTTATAGCTTTCCAGAGTAAAATCCTCGTACTTGAAACCGTCAATGTTTTTTATCTCGGGATTCAACTTCATAGTGGGAAAAGGCCGCGGCTCTCGCGATATTTGCTCTTTAGCTTGTTGGAAATGATTAGAATAGAGGTGAACATCGCCAAAAAAATGAACATAATCGCCGGCGGGAATTCCAGTTACCTGGGACACCATAAGCAGGAGCAGAGAATAACTGGCGATATTAAACGGCACTCCCAGAAAAAGATCGGCGCTTCTCTGGTACATCCCCAGATTCAGCTTGTCGTTCACCATCGCGAATTGATAAGTCGTGTGGCAGAAAGGGGGCACCTCGTTTTTATTTTTTTCCGAAGCCATAGCGTAAATAAAATCAGGATTCCAAGCCGACACGACATATGATTTTCGATACGGCTTGTCTTTCAGACCTTCAATTACCCACCCCAGTTGGTCAATTTCACGGCCATCGCTAGCAGGCCATCGGCGCCACATCCGACCGTATATCGTCACCAGATCCCCCCATTTTTTCACAAACTCGCTGTCAGCCGGTTCCGACTTAAGCTTGGCAATGAACTCGTCTTGCTTCATATCCCTTTCGGGACAATTCTCAAGACAGTACTTGTGATACCCCTTCCAAGCCCACTCATCCCAAATGTGAACATCGCGATCCACGAGATACTTAATGTTCGAGTCTCCTTTTAAAAACCAGAGTAACTCTTCAATAATGCCGCGATAAAACACTTTCTTCGTTGTAAGAAGCGGAAATCCCTGACTCAAGTCAAAACGCATTATGCGCCCAAAGACAGAACGAATAAAAGGTATTTCTTCGCCTCTTTTTTTATACAATTCCTGAACTTCCGGGGTAAGAAATAGCTTCTTATCCGAACCATTTTCCAGAATGTCTTCCATCAGGTCAAGATATTGGTATTCGGGGTGGGCTTTATTTCTCATTTATAATTTATCTAAGGTTTTTCTAAGGCTCAACCTTGGCGGCTGCCAATTAATTTTTTTCATTAATTTAGCGCTTGCCAAAACAAAACTAAACTTTAGTTTATTCCTTAATCCCATCCAAGTTCACATCATAGAGAATGGCTTCCTGAACCAGGCGGTATTTTAAAATTTCGTCTTCGGAGAACCAGTGTTTTATCTCGGCCTCCGCTTCCTCAACCGATCCCGAGGCGTGAAGGAGATTGCGCACCGCCCTTCCATCAGTGTCAGCTATGCTATAGGAATCAATGGTTAAGTCTCCTCGAATAGTTCCCACATCCGAAGTTAAAGGCTCCGTGCCGCCAGTAATCTTTCTAACAATTTCCACCGCTTGATTGCCCTGCCAAACCATAGCCACTACCGGCCCAGCGGTTAAATATTTTTCCAAGCCGCTTAAAACTCGGTTTCCAATTTCCGCCGGGTCTTTTGAAGGTGGATTCAGTCCTTTTTTTTCATAAGCCGCAATAGCCTTCCTGCCAGCTTTTTGAATCCAATCCGGATCAATGAGATAATGGGACCTCACTTGCTCTTTGTTGGGAATAAGCATTTTAAGCGCTATCAACTTTAAACCGGCCCGCTCGTAACGCCTAATAATTTCACCAATCAGCGATCTCTGCACTCCGTCTGGTTTGATAATGACAAAAGTTCTCTCCTTATTTGTATAAGTTTTCATAGTAATTCTAAATTAAAAACTTACAGGTTTAACTCACTTAATCTTACTAAACAAAAAAATAAAAATCAAATCTATGCCTCCCAGCTTATAAATCTTTAAGCCAGATGCTGATCCGCTTTTGGCGAAAAATCATAAATCTCTCGCGACTGTCTGCCCGTTCTTTTTCAGAGATAGGGGAATCTCTTGAAATTCCAAATTCAAATCCGGATTAATTTTGACAGCCACCGCCAACCCCTCCATTGTCTCCTGACTAAAATACTGATCAAAAACAAAATTCCCCAGAGAATAATAAATCATTTTGCCATTGTATTCTTCTTTCATCTGCATCACATGCGGGTGCGAGCCAATAATAAGATCCGCTCCTTCGTTAACTAACCTATGCGCCAATTTCTTTATCCGACTTCCCGGATCTCCTACTTTGTATTCAGCTCCCCAGTGAGCATAAACAATGCTTATGTCCGATTGATTTTTAGCCTTGCCCATATCCTCCAGTGCTTTTTGAAATCCATCATCAATAAACTCATTATAATTCACAAACCCGATTTTTGCTCCATTTATTTCTTTCACCGAAAATCTTTTGCCGGCGTCCTTGGGATCGCCAAAATACTCCACGTCGGCTTCACTTAAATAATTTCTCGTCTGCTCTAGTCCGTTAGTTCCAAAATTTAAAATATGATTGTTGCCAAGATTAACCAGTTTTATATTGTGCTCGGCTAAGGTCAAAGCCAGACTTGGACTAAAAGTAAAAGTCATATGTCCCGGACCTCCGACCCGGCTTCCCACACTCACCGATTTTTTATCCGTAATCGGCCCTTCAAGATTAACAACGACCAAGTCGTAGTCTGAAAGTAAATCCTTAACGCCTTGAAATATAAAATCATTGCCTTTTTTCTCGGCCGCTTGGCGAATGTAGCGATCGAACATCAAATCGCCGAGGAAAAGAAGTTTGACTGGTTCTCTTTTATCCTTTTTGCTCACAACAGCCGCGAGCTGCTCGCCGGCAGATTTATCCGCAACCGCGACATTTTCCTCCTTTATATTCTTCTTTCCGCAACCCGCCAAAAACAAAAGCCCGCCAACAACAACCAGCAAGCCTAGTGTCTCCGCAATCTTTTTCACTCCACAATCGAGCATTGGTCTTTTGATTTAAAACACTTATAAATAATATCTCCCGTCTCATCCGTCCGCCGGACTTTCACTTCCTGTTCTTCCAATCTTGCCAAAGTTTCGCTATGGGGATGACCATAAGAATTATTTTTGCCGGCGGATATGATGGCTTCTTTAGGAGTGGCCGCTTTCAAAAATTCGCTGCTGGTTGAATGTTTCGACCCGTGATGAGCCACTTTTAAATAATCTATATCCAAGTCTTCAGCGATCTCGGCAAGCTTGCTTTCCGCTTCCGATTCGATATCTCCGGTAAATAAAAAGGAATTTTCCCCAAAATCCAGCCGAGTTACCACGGAACCGCTATTAGCCTCTCCAACTTTAGGATTAATTCTAGCTGGCGGATTTAGAACCTTTAACTCTGCGTTGCCAAAATTTATCTTGTCGCCCCGCGCCACTTCCAACGTTTCAATTTTATTATAATTAATAACCTCTTTCCATTCTCGAAAAATTGCTGTATCCTTTTCGGCCGCCGTAGCCAGAACCTTGCCGATCTTGTAATTTCTAGCCACCTCCACCAAGCCGCCGATATGATCCTTATCGGGATGAGTGGCTATTATCAACTCGATTTCCCGATCCGAAAAGGGGAGATACTTTCCAATCTTAGCAAGCTCTGTTTTCCCGCTCGGCCCGCCGTCAATCAGAATTTGCGTCGTTCCTTTGGAAATCAAAATGGAATCCCCCTGGCCAACATCCAAAAAAACAACCGTCAGCGACTGCCGGGTTCTGATGTATATTTGGTAGGAAAAATACAGAAAAACAGTTAACAAAACTCCTAGAGATATGTAATACAGTCTTCTGTGTTTCATTCACTCAATCAATCGCGCTATAATTATACTAGAAAAATAAATCTGTTCTTTTGGGAGGAATAATTTATGTCTCACGCGCCTAAATGCTGTAGATACTGCGCTTGCTGGTCAGAACACCTTAAGGGCATTTGTCTAAGAATTCCTAAACCAAAAGCCTGCGGCCCGCTAAGCACAAGTTGCTACACTAATCAGGGTTTTTGCGAGACCCTGGGAGAAATCCCAGACGTATTCGAAAAAGCGAGAATCATCTACTCAAAAGGTCTAAGCAGAAAAGAATTTGTGATGTATTTAAACGGCACCGACGCGGAAATCCACACACTTACAATTTTTAACCTAGCCAAACTTCTTGCATCTCTGGAGGGAACTAGGAAAAAACTAGCTGATGCATTCTAGCTTTTTTTACAGCCGAAGCCGCCAAGCTTCGGCTTCTCTTATTATTAAAATATAAAATCAAAAACAATACAAAATAATAACCGGATATACATTCCCAGCCAAAATTATTAACCTCAACCGACGCCCAAGAAAGCTTAGCCAAACCTTCAACCGCAAAAATTTCCAGCTTCAAAAAGATAAAAGGCAGGAAGCCGACGAGCTTGCCTAAAGGAATAAAAACAAAGCCTGCTATTCCCGCCGCAAATCCTCCCAGCATAATGTATGGTATGGCCGGCAGAATCAATAAATTGGCGATGGGGGAGACTAAAGGAAGTTTTTCGAAGGCGTTGAGAATGATAGGCATAACAAAAATTTGAGCGGCCAGAGTCAGAAAAACAGTTTCTTTTAAAACTTTCACGCTACTCCCCTTTCCAAAAAATTTTTCCAAGAGGGGATAGAGCTGAATGATTCCAAGCGTAGCCAAAAAAGAAAGCTGAAATCCAATATCATAGCGCAAAAGCAACGGGTTAAATAAAAGCATAATTACAGCCGCCAGCACAATCGCGTTAGTGGAATTTGCCAGTCGTCCGTTTTTCATTCCCCACAGCACCAAGCTCCCCATTATCCCCGCCCGCATCGCCGATGAGGGAAAACCGATCATCACCACAAATAAGAAAATACCCGCCACGGCAAACCAGAAAGCTTGCTGCCTCCAAAACCCCAGCAGTATCCCCGCCATCATCAAGAAAGCCGCAATCACCGTCACGTTAAACCCCGACACCGCCACCGTATGAGTAGTCCCCGTTTTAGAAAAAGCTTCGCTCAATTTCTTAGGCATCCGCTTGTCCCCGCCCAAGAGTAAACCCTTAAGATAAGCCCCTTCCGGCTCGGGAAAAATGCGGGAAAGTTTTTCTTCAAAGTTATCTTTGATGGACAAAATGAGATCATATATCCGACTGCCTCTGTTTCTGGCCAATAGGATTATTTCGGGATTGCGGCAGATTTTGAAAATTCCGTCCTTAGCCAGATACATTTGATAATCAAATTTCTCGCTAAAGTTCTTCGGCTTCTGGATGTTGCAACTTACCTTAATTTCGTCGCCGTAATCGTAGCTCGGGTAAACATCGGCGTTAATAAGTATTTTTTCTCCAGATTCATTCCGCGCAACTATTTTTTGATATTTATCCCTCGCTTCCGGTTCCTCAACCACCGCCGCCACGAAACTCTCCGGTCCTAGCGTCACTTCGCTCATTTTCTTTAAAGCGCCGTCTAGAAAACAATTACACCGCCAAATTCCCAGCATTAGACAGATTAAAGCCGCGGAAACAACCAAAGCTTTTTTGTTTTCGCGGTTTAAAACAAGAACGGTCAGCGCGCCGACCGTTATAATTAAAAGAGAGGTTCTCGTTATCTCAAAAAAGGAAGCCAAAAAAATTCCCAGCAAAAAACTCACCGCTAGAATCAAAAATATTTTGGACTTGGTCATAACAAACTATCCAATCACAATAAGGCTTGCGGCATCAAGGAAGATTAAGAAATTCAAACCGCATTATGATTTACGCCCGGGCTTAATTCGTAATGCAACTTTAAAGGATAAAATGTTGCCCCACATCAATTATTTTTACTCTCGCTGTTCTCCCAGCCGCAATTCTTACCAAATTTTTAGGCACGCCAAAATGATCAGCAAGGAGTTTTATAACCGCCTTATTGGCTCTTCCTTTTTCCGGCGGAGCGGTAACTTTTGCCTTGTATTCCTCCTCGCTAATTTTTATTACTTCGTCATTCGACGCACAAGGAATTACCTTAACATAGATCCTCATCGACTTAACAGGTAATCCAGTAATCTAGTATACTGGATTACTGGATTACTGAACTAAGCTATACAGCTTACATGTTTCCTCGCCATTGAAGACATAAAAATATTTCCGCAATTATCCAAAAAAACGCTTTTAATTTTATTTTCCCTAGAAAACTTCAAACCTCTTTCTTTGCCCATTAAAACCAAAACTTTAGCCTGCCCATCGGCTCCTTCTGCGCTTTTATCAATTACTAGAACAGTTTGGATCTCAAAAGAAAAACGGTTTGGATTTTTGGGATTTATTAAGTGGTGAAATTTCTTCCCCTTAATTTGCCATTTCTTTCGACTGATGCCGGAAGTAGCCACTCCCTCGTTGGAAATTTTTATTGTCATCTTATCTTTTGAAACCCCTTCTAAAGGAACTTCCCATTTCTTGCCATAGTGATTTAGACCTGCGGCGTACATATCGCCTCCGGAATTTATCAAAAAATTTTTCCAGCCTTTCTTTTTTAAAAACTTAGCCGCGCAGTCGGTGATATATCCCTTGGCGATGCCGGAAAAATCCATTCGCTTTTTAAAAAGAAGCCGCCCGTCTTTGATTTTTAAATCCTGATTTAAACTCCCTCCTATTTTAGAAAGTTTCCTCGGAGCTCTTACTTTGGAAAAATCCGATTTTTTAAAATCCCGCCCATAGCCAATTTTCTCAAGAATTTCTACGGTTCTCGGATCATAAAGACCGCCGCTTTTTCTGTGATAATTAAGAGCGCGTTTGGCTAAATAAAGCATATCCGCCGACGCTCTCTGAAAAACTCCAAAATTTTTATTGAGTTTTGACAACTCGCTTCGAGAGTTAAAGCGGCAAAATACTCTCTGTTTTTGCTTGAAAATGTTTTTAATTCGTTCAATGTCCAGCCTAGCTTTGCTCTTTTCTTTTTTACTATCCAAAACAACCCGCACATTAATGTCCGTGCCCAGCGCTCTAAATTTAGACTTAATAAAAGGCTTTGCTGCTACTTTTAGTCCCGGCATTGTTCTCCCCTAAGGTTCAGCCTTAGCAAGCTTGCTAAGGCTGAACCTTAGTTCTATCTTACTTCCACTTTCTCAAAATATTTTTCCATCTTCTTGGCAATTTTTTGGAGATCCAGTCTTTTTCCTTTAGTTACTTCCTTTATTTTCTCGTCTAAAACCTTGCCCTCTTCATACTTCTGTAATATGTATTTCCTCGATCCCGCCAGCCACTTGCCTATTTCGTTAAAGTCTTTTTCCCGATGCAGGCCCGGAACGGCCGTAGTCCGGAACTCATAGCTCACGCTTGAATTCCGAATCAGATCAACGCTTAGTTTTATTCTCTCCAGATCAACTGAAGTCCCGGCCGTTAAATTATATCTCGCTGGGCCGCTCTTGATATCCATAGCTACATAATCCACTAACTTACTCTCAAATAACTTTTTTAAAACATCCGGACGCGCGCCATTGGTGTCCAGTTTAACTAGATAGTCCAGTTTTTTAATTTTTTCTATAAATTCAACAATATCCGACTGGATGGTTGGTTCTCCGCCCGTAATGCAAATCCCCTCCAGCTTTCTCCTCCGACTTTCTAAAAATTCAAAAAAATCTTTTTCTTTTATTGTTCCATATTCCATGTTCCATGCTATGTGAACGAGCTCCGGGTTATGGCAAAAAGGGCAGCGAAAATTACAGCCCACCGTGAAAACAGTCGCCGCCACACAGCCGGGATAATCAATGAGAGTTAATTTTTGCAAACCGCCGAGATTCATGAAACATAAAACACATAACATAGAACAAGCCGTAGAGATTTCCTGTCTCATGCTTTATGTTACGCGCTACACGCTATGTGCTATGTGCTATGTGAAATTCACGCAACTACAAATTCCTTCCTATCTTTATATTCGGCCACTTTCCCTTTGTGCCACTGCTGAACCGGGCGGATGTAGCCCACGATTCGCGAATATACCTCGCATTTCTGTTTAATCACGCACTTGGGGCAGTATTCGTGCTCACCCTCCAAGTATCCGTGAGTCGGGCAAACACTAAAGGTAGGGGTTAAGGTAAAATAAGGAAGGCTGTATTCCTCCGAGATAGTTTTCACTAGTCTCTTGGTAGTTTCTATGTCGTTTATTCTCTCGCCCAGGAAGCCGTGAAGCACCGTTCCGCCGGTATATTTGGTTTGCAAAGGTTCCTGAAGATCCAAAGCCTCGAACATATCTTCGGTGAAGTTAACCGGCAATTGGGATGAATTAGTATAATACGGCTCTCCTTTCCCTTTTCCAACCGCATCATCGTTGGCAAACTTCATATTTGGATATTTCTCCTTATCCAAACGCGCCAGACGATAAGCTGTGCCTTCAGCCGGCGTGGCTTCAAGATTATACAGATTCCCGGTTTCTTTTTGATACTTCACTAAGCGGTCCCGCATGTGCACCAAGACCTCCTCGGCAAATTTTACCCCCTTATCGCTGGCGGTCGTCTCGCCCATAAAATTTTTAAGGGCTTCGTTCATACCCACTATGCCAATAGTCGAAAAATGATTGGACCAATACTGCCCTCTTCTCTTCTCAATGCCGTCTAGATAAAATTTGGCGTAGGGATATAAACCCTTGCGGCAGTAATTTTCAATAATTTTTCTCTTGGTCTCCAAGCTTTCTTTAGCCAGATCCATCAGCTGATCAAGGCGAGTAAAAAAACTTTTTCTATTTTTAGCCAGGTATCCAATACGGGGAAGATTTATAGTAACTACTCCTATGGAGCCGGTAAGAGGATTGGCTCCAAACAGCCCGCCGCCGCGCTTGTAAAGTTCGCGGTTATCCAAGCGCAACCGGCAACACATACTTCTGGCGTCGTCCGGATTCATATCCGAATTGACAAAGTTGGCAAAATAGGGAATGCCGTATTTGGAAGTCATTTTCCAAACGGCGTTTAGATTTTCGTCATCCCAGTTGAAATCTTTGGTGATATTGTAAGTTGGAATAGGAAAAGTAAAAACCCGCCCGGCGGCGTCTCCCTCGCTCATAACTTCCGCAAAAGCTTTGTTAATCATATCCATCTCTTCCCGAAACTCGCCGTATTTTTCTTTTTGTGGAATCCCGCCAATAATTACCGATTCTTCGGCTAAAGCTTTCGGCGGTGTTAAGTCCATCGTTATATTGGTAAAGGGCGTCTGAAACCCAACCCGAGTGGGTACGTTAACATTGAAAATAAACTCCTGAATACCCTGTTTTACTTCTTTATAAGACAAGTTGTCGTAACGTACAAAAGGAGCCAAAAGAGTGTCAAAATTGGAAAAGGCTTCGGCTCCGGCCACTTCTCCTTGAAGGGTATAGAAAAAATTTACAATCTGGCCCAAAGCCGAGCGAAAATGCTTGGGAGGTTTGCAGGAAATTTTTCCAGGCACGCCCGTAAAACCGCGCCGCAAAAGATCTTGCAAATCCCAGCCGCAACAATAGGCGGCGATTTTATCAAGGTCGTGAATGTGAAAGTCGCCCCCGGTATGAGCATCACGAACGGATTTTGGATAAACTCGATTCAGCCAGTACTTAGAACTGACAATGGAAGAAATGTAGTTATTAAGCCCCTGCAAAGAGTAAGACATATTGGCGTTCTCTTTCACCTGCCAGTCAATTTCCTTGATATACTGATCCACTAAATCGACTGCTTCTTTAAGCGCCTCTTCCGATTCGCGGATCTTGCGGTGCTGTTCTCGATATAGGATGTAGGCCTTGGCCGTTTCCTCAAAATCCAAAATCATCAACACTCTTTCCACTAAATCCTGGATTTCTTCAATCTCCGGAACATAGCCCCTCTTATAGTTTTTATTAAGCAATCTGACCACTTTCTCTGAAACTTTCTTGGCATCGGCTAGACCTCCCTCGCCCGTCTCCCTAAAAGCCTTCTCCACCGCTCTAGTAATTTTCTCCTGATCAAAAGCCACTACATGCCCGCTTCTTTTCACCACTCGCCTAACGCGGTTTTGAAAGCTGACTTTCTTTTTTCGCTCCCCCCGCTCCTTTTTTCTCTTGATTTTCATTTTGTTTTCGCCCCCAGAGTTATTTATTATTTTAAACTGCGACATTAAACAACTAATTTCTACAAATTTCGCGAAGCGAATTTCCGCTTAATTTCAGAAATTCATAGAAATTGGGTAGAAATTAATAGAAACTAATCGTTCCAGACTTAGCCCTCATACTTGGGAAAGTCTCTCCGCTTCTTTCCTAAAACTATCCGCGCTGCCGAATCCTTTATAGACCGAAGCAAAACGCAGATATGCTACCTCATCCACTTCTTTCAATTTTTCTAAAACTAACTTCCCAATTTCCTTGCTGGAAATTTCACAACCTCCTTTTAAATGAAGCTTGTATTCAACCTCGTCCAGTATATCCTCAATATTTTTTTCCTTCACCGGCCTTTTCTCCAAAGCTTTTCTAATACCCGTTTCTAATTTCTCTCTTTGGTATTCTTCCTTTCGATCGTCTTTTTTTATCACGGTGAAATTTAGAAGCTCCAGCTGTTCATAAGTGCTGAATCTTTTTTGGCACTTCAAACATTCACGGCGGCGGCGAATTACTTTCCCGTCGCCGGTTTCGCGGGAATCAATGACTTTGGTTTCTTGGTGATTGCAGAAAGGACAAAGCATAAGCGGCGAATTTAGAATTTGGAATTCGGAATTCCGAATGGGAATATAGAATCAAGAACTAAGAGTCAAGTTAAGCAGGAACGCTGGCCATCATCTAATTCTTCATTTACTGAATTCGTTATTCTTAATTCCCGTTCTAAATTCTGAATTCTCAATTCAAAATTCTACTTTCATACCATATATTGTATAGCTAATAACTATTCTACCACAATTCAACAAGCCCGCCAAGCGGGCTTGTTTATTGGTATTTTTAGAGTTATCCACAGTCAAGCTTGCTAAGCTAAAAGCTAAGCTAAGATTCAACCTTACGCTAAAAGTTAAACCTTAGCAAATCTCAACCCCAAACAGGAGCAAGATCATACCTTGCTCCTTATGAGTTTAATCACGGCTCTACTT
>CAZIWW010000018.1:0-16392 GCA_964543275.1 uncultured Bdellovibrionales bacterium
CTGAAAAAATATAATCCCGACTTAAAAATATACGGGTTATACGGGGGCGACTTAATTAGAATAATAAACTCTTAGAAAAGCAATGAGTGATTTCAAGCGAGGAAAGCTGATTATAAACGCCGATGATTACGGACTGTCCGATAAATTCAATAAGGGTATTATAGAGTTAGCGGATAAAAAAATCATTAGCAGTACGTCGGTGTTAATAGATGAACAATATATTAATCCAGAAGGTATTATGAGACATTCCGCTTCAATCGGCCTACATCTAAACATATCCGACAGCTTGAAAAAATCGGGAATCGAAAGGGAGATAAAAAGACAAATAAAAAAATTTGAGATATTATTTGGAAAGCCGCCTTCTCATTTAGATGGACATAACAATTGTCACCTACTTCCACGAATTTTTCCAAAAGTGCTTAAAGTAGCCAAGAGACACAACTTGCCAGTCCGGTCAACTAATAACAAAAATCGAGACGCAATAAAAAAAGCCGGAATAAAAACACCTTCTCGGCTTGTGTGGTGGAACATTAAATATAAACATATCTTATTTCGAGACTTGCGCGAGAAATGCCAAGGCGCTACGGAACTTCTCTGCCATCCTGGATATTACGACCCCAAATCAAAAGCAAATTACAATAGACAAAGAGAGAAAGAGTTAACTATTTTAAAAAGTAAAGAATTTAAGAAATTAATTGAAAGCCTTACGCTTATAAATTACCATGAGCTTAGAGAGCTCTAAAGCCGAGAAGAATATTCCCGACGCTCCAGCGCGACAGCCCTCAACAACAAACGGCATAAAGCGCTAAAGATTAGTTTGTTTTGCCAGCTCAAAGAAAGGTAAATCCAATACTCTTAAACCTACCTTGAATGGAGTCTGGAATGATTGTACTTGAATTTTCAGAGGAATAACTTACAAAATTCCAGGAGTTTGCTTTATAAAGAATATTGTTTACGGAGAATAAAACATCAGCATTTGGAGGGCAATGAGAGGTAATTCATAAGAAGAGAAAAGACTTTTAGCAGAAAAAACGATCCAGCAAATCCCAGACACATTTGGATGCTGGAACAGCTTAGCATCACAGACGATGACTTGGCAAATTTAGAAGAATAATTTAAAATAACGGGACGATTGTTTTCTCGCTATGCAAAATACTCTTGTCGACAATACTAAACAAGCATTAAAAAAGCGCAAGAGGCGCTGGTTCAAGAAGTTTCTTGTTGTTGGGCTTTGGCTTTTTGCCTTTGGCTCGCTTTCCGCGATTGGCGTCTTCGCCTATTTTGCTAAAGACCTGCCTAGTCCCGGTAAAATTAACCGGCGGCAGGTGGTGGAATCAACTAAAATCTTCGATCGAACCGGAGAGCATCTGCTTTACGAAATTCACGGCGAGGAGAAAAGAACTCTTATCCCTTTTTCCGAAATGTCTGACGTAACCAAAGCGGCTACTATCGCCGTTGAAGATCAAAATTTCTATCAACATCGCGGCATTCATTTTCGAGCCATTGCCCGAGCGGCTATCTATGATATTTTAGGTCGAAGCGTCAGTCAAGGCGGCTCAACCATCACCCAACAACTTATTAAAAACACGGTGCTTACTCCCGAGCGAACTTTTACTCGAAAAGCAAAAGAGGTTATTCTAGCTGTCGAGCTGGAACATAAGTTTTCCAAAGACCAGATTTTAGAAATGTATCTAAATGAAATTCCTTACGGATCAAACGCTTACGGCATCCAAGCCGCCGCTCAAACCTTTTTCGGCAAAGACGCCAAAAATCTAACTCTGGCCGAAGCCGCTCTTTTATCCGCTCTCCCAAAGGCCCCGACTTATTTTTCTCCTTATGGAACGCACCAAGACGAATTAAAATACCGCCAGGAATACATTTTGGACCAAATGGCCAGCTTGGGATACATAACCCCAAAACAAGCCAAAGAAGCTAAAGAGATTGATATACTGTCAAAAATTAAGCCTTTCCAAGAAAATATCCGAGCTCCTCATTTTGTGCTCTATGTAAAAGAGCAGTTAGTGAACAGATATGGAGAACAGCAAGTTGAAGAGGGGGGAATGAGAGTCTATACTACTTTAGATTGGGAAAAGCAAAAAATGGCTGAAGAGACAGTTAAAAAATGGGTTGAGATAAACAATAAAAAATATCGAGCCACTAACGCAGCTTTAACTGCCATCGATCCTAAAACCGGCCAAATTCTAGCTATGGTCGGTTCTAAAGATTATTTTGATAAATCTATTGATGGCAATGTTAACGTGGCTATCCGCGACCGTCAGCCTGGATCGTCCTTTAAGCCCTATGTTTACGCCACCGCCTTTAAAAAGGGCTATACGCCAGACACAATTCTTTTCGATGTAAAAACCAATTTTGGGACAAAAAAGAAGGCTTACATCCCAAAAAACTACGATGGAAAAAACAGAGGTCCGGTAAAAATAAAGGAGGCCCTAGCTATGTCTCTTAACATCCCAGCCGTCAAGACTCTTTACTTAGCAGGCATTAACAACTCCATAAACACCGCCCAATCTATGGGAATCACCTCCCTGCAAAACAGAGATCGCTATGGACTCTCTCTTGTTCTTGGAGGTGGAGAGATAAAACTACTTGACCATACAGCCGCTTTTGGTGTATTTGCCACCGGCGGCATTCGCTATGATAAAGCCGCCATTCTGAAAATTGAAGACGCTGACGGAAAAGTCATTGAACAACATAAGAACCCCAAAGGAGAAAGAGTTTTAAGCCAAGACATCTGCGCTCAAATAAGCGCTATCCTTTCTAATAATAAATTGCGCGCGCCCGCTTTCGGATCCAGCAACGCTCTTCGTTTCGACGACAGGCCAGTGGCTGCCAAAACTGGAACCACCAACGAATTTCGCGACGCTTGGACAGTCGGCTACACCCCTTCTCTGGCGGTAGGCGTATGGACCGGAAACAATAATAACTCGCCTATGGCCGCTGGAGCCGCTGGAGCTAATGTAGCCGCCCCGCTTTGGCGAGAGTTTATGGAAAAAGCTCTAGTCAACACGGCAGTTGAAGAATTTCCAGAGCCCAAGACCGCAAAGACCGGCAAAGCTGTATTAGACGGCAAAGTAATTGGCGAAGAAAAAGAGATTAAAGTTTGTAAAATCAGCAAACGAAAATACTGTCTAGCTAACGACAGCTGTCCTAAAGACAGAAAGAGAGAAAAAAAATACTTTTCGGCCCATTCCATTCTCTATTGGGTGGATAAAGACAATCCGCGAGGAGACATTCCTAGAAAACCCCAGAAGGATCCTCAATTTTCCAATTGGGAGAGAGGCATAGAGAAATGGGCCGAGAAAAAAGGACTAAATATCCAAAAGCCCGCTGAAGAATGCAAAGAAGAAGATTTTGACTAAATAAACAAAACATTTTGACAGAATCTTTCACCTCTCTAGCATCGTCGGCAACCACTGTCAGCATTCTGCTAAGCCCCAGAACTCTGCATATCTAGCCGGAGGCAATTCTTATTTCTCCAACCACATTTCTTTTAAAGATATGGTTGATTTTTTTTATAATCGCCTCTCGCCTTAACCATAATTCGCTACCTACAGTTGAATGCGAAACTTTTATCCATAGAGTTCCATTTTTTAAAAAAGTCTCTTTAACGCCTTCTCCGGCTAAGCCGCCTAATTCTTCCTGAATCGCGTCAAAAAAGACCTTCGCAATTATTTTCTCGTCCAACGCTCTGCCGTCGCCCGCCGCCGCGGAAACATACCCAGCCGCATTCCTATCCCTAAAAAAGTCTTTTAACTGCTTCATTAAAACTAAAAAGTTAATACCCGCTATGTTAACTTTTAATAGGCATTATGATATGCAAATAGTCATCTTTAATTTTTCCTTCGCTAGCAATCTCCTTGAAAATCACCGGACCAAAAGCGTCGTTAAAACCAATGAAAACACTTGGGGATGAGATAACATTTAAAGCGTCGAGAATATAGCGGCTATTAAAGGCGATTTCGCTGTCGCTCTTGACATTGGCGCGGCAGTTTATTTCCGACGCGTTTTCTCCAGTCTCAAGCGATTGAGCTAGAATCGTCATTTTATTTTTTTCTTTTTTAATTTCTACTTTAATTTCCCGATTTTTGCTATCAGAAAAAATGCTAGCCAATTTAACCACTCTAATAAATTCCTCCCTTTTAACCAAGACGTTCGAGGAAAACTTTTTTGGAATAACTAGTCTGTATTCTGGATATTTACCATCAATCAATCTTGAAACAAATAAAATGTCGTCGTCTATTTTAAAGAAAATCTGGTTCTCTCCGAGAAAAATCTTTAACTTATCGTTTGGAGAAGTAATATTTCTAAGAACTTCTACTAATGTTCTGGCAGGAACAATAATAGTGTTATTTCTAACTAGAAATCTCTTGTAGTCCTCAAAGATATTATTTTTCTCCAACTTAATCACAGATTCAGCCAACCGGAAACTGTCGGTGGCAGCCAAAACTAGCTTTTCTTCTAAAAAGGTAATTAATACTCCAGTTAACTCTTGTCTCGCTTCAGATGTAGCAACGCATGGTAAAATCTTATTTACTTTTTCTTGAAACTCCGCGCTATTAATTTCTATCAAGGCTTGTGTATGCGGCTTAGGGATTAAAGGAAAATCTTTCGCGCTTACTCCTTTTATAACCGCCTTATTTCCATGACAGGTTATAAAAAGAGAATTGTCTTTAGTCTCAATAATCACCTTTCCCTCTTTATCCAACTGCCCTAAAAAACCACCTATAATTCTCCCGGGTATAGCAATTTTTCCTTCCCTTTCAACTTTAGCTCTAGTTTTGCAAGTTACTCCTATTTCTAGATTAGTAGAGGAAATTTCCAATCCTCCTTTTTTCGCTTCTAAATGAATATTGGAAAGAATTGGCAATGTTAAGTTCTTTCCAATTATTCTCTCGGCGCTCATTATTCCTTTTTTTAAGTTGTCTAATAAACAAGTGATTTTCATAAAGTTTGCTTAAGATTAATTTTACTTATTGTTATTAGGAATAAATAATTTGTGGAAAAGTGATTATTGTTTAATTATTTGAGGTTATAGTATTGTAGGAAAGTTGTGAATTAGCGGTGAGTTGTGCGATATGTATGTTGTGAATATAAAAAGCAGAAATTTTTGTGATTGGTTTTTATTCATCTTTTCCACAAGTTGTTGTTTGGTGGTCGTTATGATTTTAAAAAGGTTATCACTAGCTTTTCCACAAATTATCCAAGATAGAGCGATTAAAGACTTTAAAAAAACTAATTATTGTAAATTTTTCCCCTAATCATATTTATTTCCTGTTCTAATAAATCATCTTGCTCAATCTCCTTATTTATTTTCTCGTAAGCATGCATGGCAGTGGTGTGGTCTCTTCCGCCTAATTGTTCGCCAATACTAGGATAAGACGCTTGAAGCTCATTGCGCATGAGATACATAGCTACTTGTCTTGGTTTAACTATATCTTTTCTTCTACAACGATTGGTTAAGTCTTGACAGTTAATGTCATAAAAGTCGGCAACGGCCTGAATAATTTGTTTGAAGTTTACTCCCCTTCTTTTGCCCGAGTTGATAATATCTCCTAATATTTTCTTTACATTATTTAAGGTAGGCTCTATTTGTTTTAATTCACAGGAAACAGCTATCCTACTCAAGGCGCCCTCTAGCTCGCGAACATTGTTTTGTATGTTAACGGCAATGTAATAAGGAACATTGCTGGATAGCTTAAGGTCTTTTTCTTCCGCCTTCTGCTCTATAATAGCAATCCTGGTTTCGAGGTCCGGGCGAGAGATGTCAGCTATCATTCCTCCCTCAAAGCGGGAACGCAGTCTTTCTTCAAGTGTAGCTATGGCTTTGGGAGGACGATCGCTGCTTAATACGATTTGTTTGTTGAGTTGGTAAAGAGTGTTAAAAATGTGGAAAAATTCTTCCTGGGTTCTTTCTTTACCGGCGATAAACTGAATGTCGTCGATAAGCAAAAGGTCAGCCTCGAGGTAGGGCTTTTTAAATTCCCTGATCTTTTGACTTTTTACCATATCAACGAAATCGTTAGTGAATCTTTCGGCGGTGGAATAAACGATTCTCGCGGAAGGATTTCTGGCGATTATTGAATTGCCTACGGATTGAAGCAAGTGAGTTTTGCCGAGTCCTACTCCTCCATAAATAAAGAGAGGGTTATAGATTTTTCCTGGAGTTTGAGAAACAGCTTCGCAGGCGGCCTTAGCCAGCTCGTTGTTGGCGCCTACCACAAAGCTTTCAAAGTTATAGCGTGGGTTTAAGCTGATTTGACCAATGTCGAAGCCCGAGGCATCAGCTCGGCGGTCGATGGCGGCTTTTCCAGCTGTCGCGTTAAGGTGGAGCGATGATCGGTCGACTGGTGGCTGGCCGACGCTTTTTTTAAAGGGGACTTTTTTGCCTGTTGCCACAACGCAGGATATCTCCGTGATATCTTTCCGGAAGTTTTTTAAAGCTCGCAGGACGTTTAGATTAAATTTATTTTCCAGCCATTCTTTAGCGAAGCCGTTGGGCACCTCTATAACAACGCAACCCTTATTAATAGATAGGATAGAAGTATTTTTAAACCATGTGGTAAAGCTGGCTGGAGAGAGAGTAAGTTCTATTTCTCCCAAGGCTGCCTGCCAAAGTTCTTTATTAGTCATAGTTAGCTAAACCTAAGCGCTTTTCATTATAACACACACGCAAGCTAGGACATAAGACAATTGTTGATAAGTCTGTTGAAAACCTGTTGAAATAATAAAGAACTATTAAAATTATATCAAGTTTATCCTTAATAAGATTGACCGCATTGCTTTTTATTGATACAATCTAAAGCGATTGGACTAATGTTTTAAACATCGACGCATCGAGATGAAAAGAACTTATCAGCCCAAAAAAAAGAGAAGAGCGAAGAGACATGGCTTTAGAAAGCGCAGACGGACTAAGAAAGGGTCTAATGTTTTAAAGAAACGACGACAAAAGGGCAGGAAGAGGCTGGCTGTTTAGCTAAGGCTTTGTGTTATCATACTTACTTTGCCATGGTTGAGGTATTTTGGCTTAAAGTGGAATGAATTAAGTTAATGTTGCCTGTTCAAAATAGATTAAAAAACAAGGATGACCTCAAGCGGTTATTTCGAGAGGGAAAAATTCGCTCTAATAATGTTTTAACAATAAAGTTTAAATTTAGAGGGGCAGGTTCAACAAGGGTGGGCTTTGGAGCGAGTGTTAAGTTTTCTAAAAGGGCTACTCAAAGGAATAAAATCAGGCGCTGGATGAGAGAGTCTGTAAGACTGATATTGGATGAGATAAAGCCGGGCTACGATATTTTTATTTCTATCAATACCAGATTTCCTAAAAAGTTATTAAATTTTACTCTAATTAAAGAAAAAACAAAAAGCTTACTGCGGAAAGCCTCCATCTTATTAAACTAGTTTTGTGGTTTGACCGTCTCTAAGGCGGTCAAACCGCTTTAGAAACAATAATGATACAGCTTTTTCATTCATTTGTTTATCAACCAATCTATAACGCGCTGGTGTTTTTATATAATGTGATTCCAGGTCATGATTTGGGGGTAACCATTGTAGTTTTGACCATTCTAATACGGATAATTTTGTACCCGCTGGCCGAAAAGCAAATTAAGTCCCAAAAGAAGCTGCAGGCTATTCAGCCGGAGATAAAGAAGCTTCAAGAAAAGCATAAAAACGATAAGGAAAAGCAGAGCCGGGCATTAATGCAGTTGTATAAAGAAAAAAAAGTTAACCCTGCTGCTGGGTGCTTGCCGCTTATTATCCAACTGATTTTTTTTATTGCTCTTTACCGAGCCTTTATGGCTGGGATAGATTTTTCGTCGGAATGTAAGGATATTTATTCATTTGTAAAGTGCCCCAATCATCTCAATGTTATCTCCTTTGGTTTTTTAGATTTGGCCAAGCCCAGCATTGCTTTGGCGGTTATCGCGGCGGCGGCTCAATTTATTCAAACTAAGATGATGACAGTTAAAACCGCCGGCTCTCCCAAAAAGGGTGATATGGCGGCAATGATGAATAAGCAGATGCTCTATCTAGGTCCCCTGCTAACTTTATTTATAGGGACTAGATTTCCGGCCGGTTTGGCTGTTTATTGGATTGTGAATACTTTGTTTGCCATACTTCAACAGCACTTAATTATGAGAAGAGATGGAAAAAGCGCGAATAAAGATGGCTGATGAAGATAACTGGTAATTTTAGACAACGCAATGAATAAAGAAGATCAAGAGATTGTAAAAAAGTTAATTAAAGAATTAATGGGGAAGATGACTTTTTCCGACTTCAGCTTAGAGATTGAAGATAGAAGCGGCCTGGACGAAGAAAGCGCAATTTTTAACATTCGGGTCTCCAGCTCTGACTCCAGCCTGCTTATTGGTCAGCAGGGGGCGACTCTTAAAGCCCTGCAGTATATTTTGCGGGTTATGGCAAGGAGGAGATCTCAAGAGAAGTTAAGGTTTTTAGTTGATGTGAATGACTACCGAAAGCAAAAAGTAGAATCGTTGGCGGAATTGGCTGAGAATGTGGCCAAAGAGGTCATTGAAGAGAAAAGGCCGATTGTCTTGCGCCCGATGAGCGCCTATGAAAGAAGGATTATTCATATGAAATTGGCCGGGAATGGAAAGGTGGAAACCGGTAGTATAGGAGAAGGAGAAGACAGAAGAGTTGTGGTAAAACCGTTAAGAGAAACATTGGCTTAAGTGGCGCTTATCTGGTTTTGAATTTTTACTTTATGAGCTCCATTTCTAGAAAGATTGCCTATAACGCGATTGTTTCGGCTTCGGCAAAAGTGTTGAGCACAATTTTGGCGTTGGTCGGTATCGGATTTATTACTCGCTATCTTGGCAAAGAGGGTTTTGGCGATTACGCGGTTGTTCTAGCCTTCTTTGCTTTTTTTGGCGCTTTAGCCGATTTAGGCCTTTATTCTATTTCTACCCGGGAGATTTCTCGTCCCGGCAGCGACGAGAAAGGAATTTTGGGGAATGTTTTCGCTATTCGGCTAACGACTTCCTTGGCGGTTGTCGTTTTGACCCCGATCATAGTTGCCTTTTTCCCCTACTCTTCTCTAGTAAAGCAAGGAATATTTTTAGCCGCTCTGGCTTATATTTTTTCTTCCGGCTACGCTGTGCTGATTGGTCTATTTCAGAAAAGACTGGCTATGGATAAGGTGGCTATAGGCGAGTTAATTGGAAGAATCTTTCAGGTAGCGGCTATAGTAATAGCGGTGAAATTAAATCTAGGCTTTATAGCTGTTATAGGGACGTTGCTGCTAAATATGCTGATAAGCTTTTCCATAATCTATTTTTGGTCGAGAAGATATGTAAAATTTGGGTTGAGATTTGAGCGGGCGGCTTGGGGGAAATTTTTAAAAGAGTCTTATCCAGTAGGGATTTCAGCTATAATTATCTTTGCCTATTTTAAACTGGATACCATTTTATTGTCGGTTATGAAGGCTAGTTCCGATGTGGGGATTTACAATGTTGCTTATAAGGTGGTGGAAAACATTTCTTTTTTTCCAGCCATGCTGATTGGTCTGATTATGCCTTTAATGTCGCGCTATATATTTCACGATCGAACTAAATTTGATTCAGTGGCTAATAAGACTTTTAAAGTTTTTCTAATTTTAACTGTTCCGCTGGTAATTGGAACTCTTTTTTTGGCCAAGGATATAATCAGCCTTATAGGAGGAACCGGTTTTTTGGAGTCGGTGGCCGTTTTAAAACTATTGGCGCTGGCTATGGCATTTGTTTTTTTCGGACATTTTTTTACCAATATTATTATTGCTGGAAATCTACAAAGAAAGCTTATGAAAGTTCTCTTTTTTTGCGCTATTTTTAATATTGCGGCCAACCTATTTCTAATTCCCCGCTTTTCCTATTTTGGAGCGGCGATTACTTCTAGTCTCACGGAATTTTTAGTGGTAATCCTGTCAGGGTTTTTAGCCTATAAGCATCTTAATTATTTTCCTTCTTTCGAGAAAGCATTTGCCATCTTTACAGCCGGCGCTGCCATGGCTGGGGTTTTATATGTTTTTGGAAATTTAAACTTCTTTGCTTTAGCAGTTGTAAGCGGCTCTGTCTATTTTTTACTTCTTTGGATTTCCAGAGCGGTTAGCACCGAGGAAATTTTAAGTCTTATAAGTAAAAAGGGCGAGGAGGTGCGAGAGCATGAAATGGTTACCTAAAAATTATTTGCGTGATGGTAAAGTAGCTGTTTTAGTTTTAAATTATAATAGCGGGAATTATGTTATTAAATGCCTGGATTCTCTCTTTGAGATGGAATATCCTTATTGGGAATTATTTATAGGAGACAATAAGTCGACGGACGAGTCTTTCAGTTTGGTTAGGAAATATTTTCAGGGGAAAAAACTGCCAAATTCTCTAAAGTTTTATGAGCTGACGGAGAACCCAAAGAACTTTGGATTTGCTAGGGGCGTTAATCTTTTAATCAAGCGAGCCTTGGAAAGGAAGGCAGATTTCATTCTCATTTTAAATCCAGACACTATTCACAAAAGTGATTTTTTAAGGAAGCTGGTTAACGCTGCCCGGCGGAGGAAAGAGTTGGGCGCGCTCTCTCCGACAGTAAAGAGCGCTAAGAATGGAAGAATTTGGTTTTCTGGCGGGAAGATTCGCTGGATTAGACAAAAAGCTGTTCACGACAGAGATAAGTTGATTCAGCCGATTCATTTAACAGAGTTTGTTCCCGGGTGCGCTATGCTGATAAAAAAGGAAGTTTTTGAAAGAGTAGGGCTGTTGCCGGAGGATTATTTTTTATACTATGAAGATACAGACTTTTGCCTTCAAGCTCGAAGGAAGGGATTTAAAACGGCCGTCGTCAGAGACAGTTTGGTTTTTCATCAGGAATCGATTTCTATAGACTCCGGCGTAAAATTATACCACCTTGTTTTAAGCGGCCTTAAGTTTTTTAAAAAAAATACGCCGCTGTGTCTAAAGCCCGTTTTTTGGGCGGTTTTTTGGTTAAGATGGTTGCGGATCAAGGTTTTTTTAAAACTCACGTCGTCGGAGAAGCTTAAAGTTATTAACGAAGCATTTTTGAAATTTAAAGAAAATGAAGTTTTCTATTCAAATAGTGAATTTTAACAGCCGGGATTATTTAAGGAGCTGCCTTCTTTCTATCGGTAAGACAGCTTCTAAAAATTTTGATTTAGAAGTCGTTGTGATAAACAACGACTCTGAATCGCTAGAGGATAATTTCTTGCGGGAGTTTAATAACAGCTTTGAGGTAAAGGTTATTGAGGCTGGCAAAAATCTTGGCTTTGGCAGGGCTCACAACTTGGGTTTTAAAAGAACCCGAGGCGATTACATTCTGTTTTTAAATCCGGATACTAAAGTTTTCCCTAATTCTATTCCCGAAATTTTAAAAGGGTTTGTTGGAGATAAAAAAATAGGAGTAGTTGCTCCACTACTTGTTAAAGACGGAGGCAAAGTTCAGCCGGGAAGTTACGGGCGTGAAAAAACTCCACTTTCAATTATAAGAGATAAGTTCGTTTTAAGTGATGGGCAAGATGAAAGCCTAGACGAGTTTAGCAGGGTTGATTGGGTAAGTGGAGGGGCTTTGGCGGTAAGAAGGGAAATATTTGAAGGTCTGGACGGGTTTGATGAAAATTACTTTATGTATTTCGAGGACGTGGATTTTTGTCTCCGGACCAGAAAGTTGGGCTATAAAGTTGTAATCAATCCTAAAGCTAAAATTTTTCATTATGAAGGCGGAAGCTTTGCTAGCGACAGAGACAAGAAAAAATTCTATTACCAGTCGCAGGATTATTATTTTAAAAAAAATTTTGGTTTTTTGGGAGCTTCTTTAGTTAAAGTTATCCGTCTTCCATATTATTTCAAAAATGTTTATCTATCAAAGTAAGTTAAAATAAGCCTAATTTCTGAACAAAAGTTGGATTCCTAGAACTCACGATGAAATATTTATTATGGTTTTTAATTCTCACTCTCCCCTTCCAATTCGCTCTAAATGTAAGCGAGAGTTTTGACTTAGCAGTGACTAGAATTTTAATTCCCGCCATCTTTCTGATTTGGCTGGTGCGAGGTTTGGCCAGGCGGGAGGTGTGGATTCCTAAAAAGATGGAGGCAGGTCTGGCGGCAATTTTTATTTTCATTTCTTTTGCTTCGATTCTACTCGGCGAAGATTGGTCAAGAGGCGTGAGAAAGTTGGTCTATTTTTTTTCTATATTCCCTATTTTTCTGGTAGGGGCGGATTTATTCAAAGACAGCGATGTAAAAGAGAAGACTGTCAAGTTTATCGCGCTAGGTGGGTTTTTAGCGGCTCTCGCGGGAATTATCCAGTTCGGCCTGCAGTTTGTGATTGGACTTGACAGCGAGCTTGATATTTTTAAGAAAGCGGCTCCTATATTCTTAGGCCAATCCTTTGGGGAGTTGGTGGTGACTAACCCGAGCTGGCTGGTTAATGTTTCCGGCGAAACGTTAATGCGGGCTTTTGGATTTTTCCCCGACCCGCATATGTTTTCTTTTTTTGTGAGCCTGGCTTTTTTTACAGGTCTTGGTTATTTTTTTAAAGAGGGAGACAGAAGCTCTAAAGTTCTTCTTGGAACTGGTTTGACCGTGATGTTTTTGGCTATCTTCTTTTCGTTTACTCGCGGGGCTTATCTAGGCGTGTTCGCGGGGATAATGTTTTTTACGGCCCCAGCTTTATGCAAAGCAGGCTGGTTTAGTAGAATCGCAGTTGCCTTTTTAGCAATAGTTATTTTATTAATTGCGCTTAACCCGGGCGCCATTTCTCAAAGACTTATTTCTTCTTTTAACCTAAAAGAAGGCTCCAATCTTGAGCGCTTAAAAAATTGGCAGCAAGCGCTGGATGTCATTAGAGATTATCCAGTGCTTGGAGTGGGACTGGGCAATTACGCTTCCATTATCAAACCGACTGTGCCTGAAAGATCTTCTATTTATGCCCACAATCTTTTTTTGGACATTGCGGCCGAAACTGGAGTGGCCAATGGAGTAATTTTTCTGTCTTTAATTTTAATCTCTATTTGGAGACAGATTAAAAACGGAAGGATAGTTAATCTAGGCATAGCTTCGGGCTTAATTTGTTTCTTAGTTCACTCGGTGTTTGATACTCCCCTTTTTTCTCCGCAGGTGTTGTGTTTGCTGTTAATAATTTTAGCGATAGGAATACATTCTAAGGAAGATAAACTAAAAGCTCAAAATTCAAAGTGCGGAGTCGCAGTTTAAAGCTAAAAACTTGCTGAGTTTTTATATATCTAGTTTTGATTCCATGCTGTTATATGCAAATAGGA
The DNA here is from genome assembly GCA_964543275.1 of uncultured Bdellovibrionales bacterium. Classification (GTDB taxonomy): domain Bacteria; phylum Patescibacteriota; class Minisyncoccia; order Moranbacterales; family UBA11712; genus CAZIWW01. The sequence goes on from CAZIWW010000018.1 coordinate 13,295, forward strand.
CTAGGAAAAATTTCTCAACATTTGATTCTGGTTATTTTATTTTCTCTTCCGGCTTATCTTATAAGGTTTAAATGCGGCTGGGCGTCTTTTAATTTGGTAGAGATTTTAATTGCGGCGCTTTTTGTTTTTTGGCTGTGCGGGAAATTCATAGACGGCGGCTTGAAAAACGCGGTTAAAAAAAGCCCGTTTATTAAAGATAGGATTTATCTTACTTCCATCGTTCTTATAATCAGCGGAATTGTCCTGTCTTTTCTTTGGAATAAAAATTATTATGTCGGCTTGGGGATCTTAAAGGGCTGGTTTATTGCGCCAATCATCTTTTCTTTTATGTTTCTAGATAGCCTTGCGAAAGATAAGGACTTGCTCAATAAATCACTGCTGGCGCTTTTTTATTCAGGACTAGCTGTTTCCGTTTTGGGAGTTTTTTATAAGTTGGCTGGAGATTTAACTTACGACAGTCGCTTGAGAGTTTTTTATGATTCTCCCAACCAGCTGGCAATGTACTTGAGCCCGCTGTTCGTTATTGGACTAGTTTTGTTTATGAAGGAGCAGGACCTTGCCAAGAAAATATTCTATGGGTTGGGATTGCTAATAGTCGGCTTTAATATTTATTTCTCTTTTTCCTGCGGAGCCTGGCTGGCATTGGCGGTGTCGGTTGCCATTGTTTTTTTGCTGCTCTACCGAAAATATTTTCTGTGGATGGCGATCTCGGGATTAGTAATAATTCTGATTTTAATAATTAGTCAGGCGGGAAGCATAAAAGTTGGAAATGTCTTCAGTGGTGGAGGGAGATCTTCTTGGGATTCAAGAGTTATGATCTGGCGGTCGGCGGCCTTAATGGTCAAAAACAATCCTCTGATGGGAATTGGGCCGGGGAATTTTCAAGAAGCCTATCTCGAGTACCAGGAATTTTTTTCGCCGTATTTGGAATGGTCGTCTCCCCAGCCTCATAACCTCTATTTAGCTTTTTGGCTGGAGGCGGGGCTGCTGGGGTTGATTGGATTTTTATTATTATTGGCTAAGTTTTTTTGGGATAATTTTAAAAAAGCCATTAATCGCGATCGCGAAACAGCTCTTATATGTTTAGGTATAATGATTTATATTTTACTGCACGGACTGGTTGACACCACTTACTGGAAAAATGATCTAGCGGTGACGTTTTGGGCGGCGGCGGCGATGAATTTATATTTGGCGCAACATAGAAGATCTTCTTCTATTGCGTAATTTCTAATCGCTACACATCCATTGCCATGGCATAATCTATGTTGTCATTGTTGATTTTGCGTGGAATCTTTTAATTTTTTTACTCTAGTTCCAATTTATACAGCTTCCCGTCTTTTTTATTCACAAAAAAAAGCGTTTTTCCGTCTTGCGAAAGAAAGGGCTTAATAACATCAAAGTTCCCGTTGATTTTTTCCGTCTCGACCATTCTCTCTTTTTCGCCTGTAGCAGTGTCTATTTTCCAAAAGGTGTCCGTGGTTAAGATTTTGCCTTCCTGCCAATCGTTGGGCAGAGTAGCGGTAGCGGGAATATCAACCGGGAGAGCGCAATAAAGATATTGAGAATCAAATGACCAGACGCACTTAGAAATAAAAGTTGGTATAAATAGAGTTTGGAACTGTCCTCCCCGCGGATTCATAATAGCCAAGTCAGTTTTATGACCGCCTTTTTGATCGGTGTAGCTGACAGCGGCCCATTTTCCGTTGGGAGACCAAAGAATGTCTACGCCATAGCGATCCTTAAGGATTTCTTTTTTGTCTTCGCCGCTGAAGTTTATAGTGTTTACTGAAGTGGGAGTGAAAGCGTTGGGAGCAGGCCAGAAGGATATAAGACTTGATCCGGGAATAGGGCTAATGTTAACTCCAAAATGATCAAAATTCGTTAAGTCTCTCCAGTTTTTCCCATTAGAATCGGAAACGCTAATGGCGCGTTTTTTAGTTTTAGAATCGTAGTATTTATAAATAATTTTATCGCCCAAACTTGACCATGCGACCGAGTCAATGTTGTCCTTAAGCGGCGTAAAAGATTTAGCGGTCAGATCATAATGATAGTATTTTAATTTATCAGTCGAGATTTCTGTTTTGGCAATAACTTTGTTTTTTTGTTTGTTCCAAACGGCCTCCTTTAGATTAACTAGTGACGGGTTTTCAGCCAAGACTTTTTCTAGCCGCCCGTCGAAGCCGACTTTATTAAGCTGGCCGTTGTTTTTTAAGAAGTAGTAGATGAATTTTCCGTCGGGCGACAAGGTGGCCCCGAAAACTGGTTCGTCTGAAATAGCGGTGATGGGGAGATTTTTTTCTTCGATGTCTTCGCTTGGTATTTCGCCCAGTTTACCTTCTTCTGTCTTGGTGCTTTTTTTGATGTCCAGCTCATCTTTCACAGACGGCTTCTTGAAAGCGTAGTTATAGACAAAAATAGCTCCAACCACGAGCGCCAAAAGAACGGATGAAGTTATGAAGATTTTTTTAGTCATCAGATGAACAATACTAAACTATTGATGGAGATAATAGTAAATTAACAGGTCTTTAATTTCTTTGTGAGGATCTCCTAGTATTTCGTAATTTTGACCCAAAGAAACTTTTTCGCTTAACGCATAAAGTTTATTATTTTCCTGATCGAGGGCAATGACGATTGTGGTTCCTCCGCAATTATTAGGAGTGCAGCCCCAAAGCAAGAGAATTTCTTTTCCGTTGGTAAGTTTAGCGATGGAAACCGGCGCCGAAGTTGCCATATTAGATATTTTGAATTTGTCTATTAGTTTCTGAATCTGCTTGACAACCTTTGCATTTTCCTTAAGAAAATTATAGGAAAGCTTATCTTGTTTTGTGATCTCGTAATGATTTCCAATATCAAAAGAAGATCCCGATGATGAGGCTGCATTGGACGTTTCTTTATTTTCTGTAGAAATAAAAGTTGATGGATTGCCATTAGGCGCGTCCCAAGCGCTCTTTTTAGAAAAAAAGAAAGTAACAGCCAAAGCCAAAAACGCTAGAATTAAAAATACAAATATCGATTTTTTTTGAAGCTTCATTATATTATTGTGCTAAGTATAGGATTGAGCTTTCCCCAACACGCTCGAGATATAGTTTCTTGTTTCG
>CAZIWW010000019.1:0-7068 GCA_964543275.1 uncultured Bdellovibrionales bacterium
ACATTTCCGATCCAATGTTCAATAGAAACGACAAGTTTCCTAACACCGAAAACACAACCACCGCCAGAAACTTTCGCTTGGCCGCCGCAAGAACAACGAGAGAAATAATAAATGAAACCACGAGCAGAAAAATCGTGATCTGTAGATCAATTTTTGGGCTTCCAAAGAATAACATACTTTTTGCGCAATTCCCGCGGTAGTTTTTTACTCCATTTACTTCAGTATACTGGAGTAAAGCTGCTACCTGCTGAAAATGCTTTTGTGTTAATTTTTATTCGCTGCCTGTTCGCCTTATTGCATTAGAAATGTCCGAAAACAAAAACGACTTATAAAAATCATCTTGGATCATTTCCCCTCGACGCTCGACGCTCTTAATTATAGCCCAAATAAGAATTTAATCCAACAACTTTAATCCAACAACCAAGCAAATTAGGTTTATATGTCAAAACATTGCGGTCGCAAAGTTTTGATGTATCTTATCTTTTGATACTCAATAGTCGCGAGATTTTAATGTATTTCCTGATATTCAATACTGAAAGAAGTTTAAAAGAAATAAGAAAAGCCCAGCGCAAACGGCTGGACTACCGGGAATCATAAAAATAATAAACTAACCATCATAAGCATACCCTCTCTTGAATCTTTTCTTTTGAATCTTGGCCACTTTAAACCTAGACAATTCCCGGAAAAGCTGATCCAGAGCTTTTTTTATGTCGTTCTCTTTCCCGCAGGTGAAAAGATCAAAAGCGATATAGCGTTCTTCCGGCCAGGTGTGAATGGAAAGATGAGATTCTGATAAAAGAAAAAAGCCCGTTAGTCCGCGAGGCTTAAACTTATGAAAACCAACATGGAGTATTTTGTAATCACCTTCTCGCAACACATCCTCGAATAATTTCCGGCACTTCGAAACTGAATCTAACTCTTTGGGATATTCATCAAAGTAGATATCATACAAAACATGGTGCGCGTCCGGCTTTCGGTACTCTTTACTGTGCCAGCTCCTAGAATAACTTTTGCCAAATTTTAATTTCTTCAAATTTTTTATTTCCCACCCCCCTTATAAATTAATGGTTAACCAATCACTATTGAAACATTATTGCCTTCGTTTTTTTTGTTTTTCTCTCATCAAGCATTATAGACCCTGGCAACCAATGTTTGCAAAGGAAGATATAGTGAAAAGTTAAAATAAAAAATTCTAAGCTTATTGTAAATGATCACCAAGCGTTGTCAATAGCACGTATTCGGGGTGAAATCTCGAATAGACTTTACCACTTCCTCTATCACCCATTCCGGGGTTGAAGCTCCGGCGCCGACGGCAACTTCGCAAATATTTCTAAACCAACTTTTCTTAAGTTCCTTCGAATTTTCAATGAAGTATGATCTTGGATTTATTTCTTTGGCTATCTCGTAAAGCCGACAAGAATTAGCGCTGTCTTTTCCGCCGATAACAATAACTATTTCGTTGATTCTGGCCAGTTTTCTTATTTCGTTTTGTCGATCGTGCGTAGACCGGCAAATGGTGTTAAAAAATACAAACTTTTTCAAATTCTTTTTTTTAAGATAATCAGCGATTTTTTTAAACTGCTCTAAGTTTTGGGTTGTTTGAGAAATCAGACAATATTTTTTATTCTTCTCCAGTTTTAGCTTTTTCAGATCGCCAAAGTTTTCGATTATCTTTGGTTTTTTATCCGCCCATTTATAAACGCTTTTGACTTCCTTGTGATTTTTGTCGCCGAAGATTATGACTTGATAATTTTTCTTGGAATAGTCTTGGGCTAACTTTTGCGCCCTTAAGACATTGGGGCAAATAGTATCCAAAATTGTTAGCCCCTTAGATTTGGCTCTGCGATGCAAGGACGGCTCTGTTCCGTGAGCGGTAAATATAACGGTTCCTTTGGGAATATTATCCAGCGAATTAACTGCTTCAATTCCCAACTCTCGAAGTTTTTTTACAACATCCTCGTTGTGAACCAGCTTTCCTAAAACACAAACAGGCTTTCGGCAGTTTTTAGCGCACTTGAGTGTCATTTCGTAAGCCCGCTTGACACCAAAACAAAAACCAGAATGGCGACCGACGGTGATTCTAAGTTTCTTTTCCAACATAACCTAAACTTTTATTGAAACTTGTCATTGAAGACTTACTTTTAAGTTAAGACTTTTATTTTTATAACCGCCTTTCTTGATCCTTCTGAATTTAATATCTCGGATATTTCCTACCGCCTTAATGTCGCTTACCATTTTTGACAATTCTCTTTTATCTTTCGCGGAACAATCGATAATTAACTCCCCGAGTTCTGCTTTTAAGCTTAAGCCTCTAACAGCCTTATATCTTCTGATAACGGAAATTATTTCTATAAGAACTTTACCTACTTCAATAAGTCTTCCCGACTTGAGTTTTTTATCAACTTCCGGCCAGTTACAAAGGTGAACGGACTTAGCGCACAACCCAGTCTTAAAAAAAGCCTGGTAAATTTCTTCAGTAATAAACGGCGTTACGGGAGATAACAATCGAATCAGCGTGAACAAAACGTTGTAAAGGGTGAATTGAGCCGACTCGCGGCCAAGTTTTCCATCTTTGCTTTTATTGTAAAGTCGGTTTTTGACTATCTCAATATAATTGTCTGCCAGCTTAATCCAAAAGAATTTTTCAATTTCAATTTTAACAGCGGAATATTCATAATTCTCAAAAGCTTTGGTTGTCTTTTTTATAAGCTCCTGAAGTTCAGCCAAAATCCACCTGTCAACCTGATAAATTTTATTCGCATTCATTCGCTTTTTGCATTCACGGCCATTCGCGTTTAACATTACGAACCTGTTCACATTCCAAAGCTTGGTCAAGAATTTCTGCCCGGCTTGAATTTCCTCTTCGGAGTAATTAATATCCTGTCCGAGACTTCTTCCAGCCGCCCAAAAACGCAAAGCGTCGGCGCCGTATTTCTCCAATATATCTTGGGGCGCGACGGCATTGCCTAAGCTTTTGGACATTTTTCTGCCACTGGAATCCAACACATGACCGGATATGGCAACATTTTTCCATGGAAGTCTTTTAGAGTGGAAGTATGACCGCGCCACGGTATAAAAAAGCCATGTGGAAATTATGTCATGGGCCTGCGGGCGAAGATTCATAGGAATTAATTCATCTCCCTTCTTTTTTCCAAAGAAAAGATATAATGCCAGTTGGGGCGTCAGCGAACTGGTCGCCCAGGTATCCAAAACATCGCGCTCCGGTTCGAACTCCCGCCCGCCGCATTTCTCGCATTTGCCCTTCGGTTTGTCAGTCAACGGATCAACCGGGAGATCCTGACTGCGAGCCAGCTTTACTTCTCCGCATTTCTTACAGTACCAAATTGGGAACGGCACTCCAAAAAATCTCTGCCTTGAGACGCACCAGTCCCAGCCCAACCCATCTATCCAATTGTTATAGCGCGATCGCATGAAAGCCGGATGCCACTTAAGCTTTCTCCCAAGCTCAATAAATTTTTTCTTTTGATTTAGGTACTTTATAAACCACTGTGTGGTATTAAGAATTTCAACTTCGGTTTTGCAGCGTTCGTGAACGTTGACCGTATGAATTATTTTTTTCTGACTGGCCAATAACTTTTTCTTTTTTAAATCTTCAATAATTTTCCCTCGGGCTTCTTTTATGGAAAGTCCGGCATAGTCTTTGGCCCTTTTGGTCATAAGCCCGTCCTTAGTTATAGAAACCACCAATGGAAGGTTGTATTTTTTAAACCATTCCACGTCAGTCTTGTCCCCAAAGGTGCAGCACATTACCGCTCCGCTTCCTTTTTTCATATCAACTTTTTTGTCAGTCTTAATTTCGACCCAGTGGTTAAAAATCGGCACTTGCGCTTTTTTCCCAACCAGCGACTTATATCTCTTATCGCTTGGATGGACAAAAATTGTCACGCAGCTGGAAAGCAGTTCCGGCCGGGTGGTAGAGATAATTAAACTTTTTCTATTTTCTAACTTAAAGACAAGGTTGTTAAAATAAGTTTCTTGCTCCTTATCCTCCATTTCGGCCTGGGCTATGGCAGTTTGACATCGCGGACACCAAACCACTGGCGCTTCTTGGCGATAAACCAGTTTCTTATTGAAAAGATCAATAAAAAAACTTTGGCTGATTTTGCGCGAGCTGTCATCGATAGTTGAATAAGTTTTAAAAAAATCGCATGACATCCCAATATTCTTCCAGTCTTGAATAAATTCAGGAGTTATTTCCTTAAGAGTTTTGTTGCAAAGATTAATAAATTCATTTCGCTTCATCTTACTGGCTCGGACTTTTTTCAGTTTTTCAACTAAGCGTTCGGTTGCCAAACCATTGTCATCCGTTCCGAACGGAAAGAAAACATTTTCTCCTTTTATGCGCCTATACCTCGCCACAAAATCTTCGTGAGTATAAGAATAAGCGTGACCGATGTGCATTCGCCCGCTTACCGTCGGCGGCGGCGTGTCAATAGAAAAAACATTCCCCTTTTCCCTGGGATTGAATTTATATACTTTATTTTTTTCCCAAAATTTCAGCCACTTCAGCTCGGTATCTTTGGGATGGTAGTGTTTGGAGATATTTTCCATCAATCATTAAACATTGAACATTGATCAATAATTAATAACCAATGTTCAATGAATCGCCACTATTTTCTTACCTCCACTCTCAAGTCATCCTCCAGCTTTCTAATAACTCTCTCCATCACTTCATTTATCTCCTCCGCCGTTAAAGTCTTTTCTCTCGATCCAATCTCAATTCTAAAGGCCAGGCTTTTTTTGCCTTCAATCTCTGATATGTCAAATAAATTAATATCTAAAACCAAGTTGCCGCCGGCTTCGCGTATCTTGGAAAAAATATCAGCTGCTAGAGTGTCTTTTTTCACAAACATCGAAATATCGCGCGTTACACTGGGATATTTGCTGATCGGCTCAAATTGTTTTTCCGGAATTACTATTTTTAACAACTCGCCAATTTTTAATTCAAAGACGGCTGCGCTGGATTTAATGTTGAATTTATCCAAAACTCGCGGATTTATTTCTCCAACCCTGCCGATTTCTTTATTATTCACTTTTACAACGGCCGCGCGAGTCGGATGCCAAAAGAGGCGAAATTTTGAATTGAGGATTTCGAATTTTGAATTTTTATAGCCCAGTTTGTCAAGCAATGCCTCTAACTTTCCTTTTAATTCAAAAAATAGAGTGTCTTTTTTCTTCAAATTTACCAACATTCCAGCTAGTATGGTTTTTTCTTTAGGCAATTTATCGGCAGCGCTTAAATATACTCTTCCGATTTCAAAAAGCGAAAAGGAGGGATAATTTTTAAGATTCAGTCTGACATTTTTCAGCAATCCCGGAATTAAGCTAGTCCGCAAAAACTGCTGATCTGGATTCATCGGATTAGCCACTTCAAAATGTTCCGCTTTGTCTAATAAGCATTTTTCAGTATCTTCACGGCTGTAGAAAGAATAATTATACATTTCCGAAAAACCCAAGCCAGTCATCGCGTTCCGCAAGTCGTCTTCAAAAATTCTTTGAGCATTAACAGCTGGAGCGCCCAACTCAACTAACGGCGCGGTTTCGCGAATATTTTCATAGCCGTAAATTCTTCCAATCTCTTCGATTAAATCTTCCTGCGTTTTAAGGTCGAGTCGAATAGTCGGCACTTCGACCGCAAAATTATCGCCGGCCTTGACTACTTTCATCCCCAGTCTTTCCAAAATATTTTTAACTCTGGCAGGATTTATTTTTTCACCCAAAAGGCCATTAACATAATCTGTTTCTAATTTAACCTTCCACGGTTTTAACTTTTTTGGGTAAATATCCACGCTCGCCGTCACTCGCGCGTTCTGCCCGCTCTGCCCGCCGTACTTCTTGATCAACTCGACGGCTCTCGCCGCAGCCGCTTCGGCCAAGTTTGGATCAATTTCTCTTTCAAAACGATAGGAAGATTCCGTTTGCAAATTATGGGCAACTCGGCTTTTTCTAATACTGACTGCGTCAAAGTTAGCCGACTCCAAAATAATGGCAGTGGTATTTTCGCCAACGGCCGAATCCAGTCCGCCCATAATTCCAGCTAGAGCGATTGGTTTTTCACTGTCTGCGATAACCAAATCATTTTGAGTTAAAACTTTTTCGGTTTCGTCCAGTAGTTTAATTTTCTCGCCATTCTTTGCTTTGCGTATAATCATTTCAACTGCCTGATCATTGGAGCTTTGAGTTTGGGATTTTTTTCGAGTTTCGAGTTTCGAGCTTCGAGTTTCTCTTTTGATTTTTCCAAAATCAAAAGAGTGCATCGGCTGACCCAATTCCAGCATCACATAATTAGTAATATCCACGATGTTATTGACTGGCTTTATTCCGCAAACTCTAAGCCGTGATTGCATCCAGAGCGGCGAGGGCTTTATTTCCACATTCTCAACAACCGCTCCGATATATCTCAAGCAAAGATTTTTATCTTCAACCTCAATTTTAAGCGCGTGGCTTTTAGGCAATTTCAAGCGCAGGCTGTCAAAATCAAATTTGGCTTTTCTGTTTTCCAGAGCGCAAATGTCCCGCGCCGCTCCTATGTGCGACAAAGCGTCGTGCCCGCGATTGGGAAGAATATCAAAGTCTAGCTGAGTGTCATCCAGCTTTAAATATTTAGCTAGATTTTCTCCCGTTTTGGCGCCTTTGTCTAAGACATAAATTCCACTGCAATCTTCTCCGATTCCCAATTCCTTTCGCGAGCAAAGCATGCCTTGAGATTCTACGCCCCGAATTTTAATTTTATTAACAATATGACCATTTGGAAGGATGGCGCCAACCAACGCCGTTGCAACCTTGTCTCTTACTGAAATATTAAAAGCTCCGCAAATAACGTTTAAAACTCTTTTACCGATATCAACTTTAACTACTTGCAGACGATCAGCGTTAGGATGTTTTTCTATATTCTTAATTTGTCCAATTACGACTCGACTAAAGCCCGTTGAAAAATCGCGCGCTTCTTCAAGTTCAAATGCCCGCGTTGTTAAAACCTCTCCCAGTTTTTCCGGAGACAATTTCGTTCCTGATAATTCTTTAAGCCAGCTGTAGGAGTATTTCATG
>CAZIWW010000019.1:7168-15393 GCA_964543275.1 uncultured Bdellovibrionales bacterium
CGGAGACAATTTCGTTCCTGATAATTCTTTAAGCCAGCTGTAGGAGTATTTCATGGCATTCTTTACGAATTACGAATTTACTACGAATATACGAATAAGGTTTTTTATAGAATAACTTTAAATTGAAATACAGCTACTAATTGACTCATTCGTACATTCGTATAGATTCGTAATTCGTAGAGAGATTCTAGAACTGCTCCACAAACCTCAAGTCCCCGCCGTGGAACAGTCTGATGTCGTTGATTTTATATTTCATCATCGCCAGACGGTCAATGCTGGCGCCGAAAGCGAATCCCTGATGTCTGTTTTTAGGATATCCGGCCGCTTCAAATACTTTTTGATGCACCATTCCGGCGCCGGCAATCTCCAGCCAGCCGCTTTGTTTGCAAGTTGAACATCCAGCTCCTTCACAAACGGTACAGCTTATATCAATCTCAAAGCTTGGTTCGGTGAAAGGAAAATATCCGGGGCGCAGTCTTACTCCTACGTCCTTATTAAAAAACTTAGAGAAAAAAGTCTTTATTATAAATTTAAAATTGGCGGCATTAACATTTTTTTCCACCATTAGGCCCTCGAACTGATAGAAAGTGTGATCGTGAGAAGCGTCCGTGGCCTCGTTTCTGAAAACTCTCCCGGGAACAATGATGCGAATGGGCGGCTTATGTTTCCGCATATATCTCACCTGGACATTGGAGGTATGCGTTCGAAGAACCAGCTTTTCTTTATCCGACTTTACCCAAAAGGTATCCTGCATATCGCGAGCGGGATGGTCTGGAGGCATATTTAAAGCGTCGAAGTTATACCATTCCATTTCCACCTCCGGTCCGTCTGCGATTTCAAATCCCATTGAAGTAAAAATTCGTCCAATGTCACGCTGCGCCAAAGTCAGCGGGTGCAGACTGCCAAGATCCGCTTTCTCTCCAGGAATGGTCACATCAATTCTTTCCTTCTCCCAGTCGACTTTTTGCTCAAGCTCTTTGTTTTTCCGAGCCATCTCGTCTTCGATTTTCTTTTTGACTTTATTGGCCAGCTTTCCGATTTTCTTTTTATCCCCAACGCTCAAATCCTTCAGTTTCCTAATAATTTCAGTTAGTTTCCCTCTTCTTCCCAAGTATTTGACCTTGACATTATAAAGTTCTTCCTTGTCGGAAGAGTTCTTAATCTCGTCAAGGCAATTTGATTTTATCTCACTGATTTTTCTCTCCAGCATATTTTAAATCTAGCTTAAAAAAGAAAAAAAGTAAAGAAAAGAGCCCTCGTCATTGCATACATACTGGACTCTTTGGACTCTTTAGTTGGTATTAGGTTAGGCTTGTCTGACAAACATAAAGGTCACAATGAACTCGCGCATTATATTTTTATGCTTTTTGTAGTTTTGATTATTTTTGTCAGCAAGAAAAGCTCGTAAAGAGCAACCGACATTTCTAACCTCCTTATAGCCATACATTTGTTCCAACCTATCTGCGTCACGGTCAAAGTCTCTTGGACCGGAAGAATAGAGAATTAATGGTCTTCCATATTCTCCAATTAAATCCTCAAATTCCGGTAGCGGTATGTCCTGTGGAAACTGACGCTCAAAATCCATAACTCCTCCTTAAAAAGGAAATTTAGCGTCGTTGCGCTTTCGGTATAATATAGATAAAATAAACCTCTAAGTCAACGGCTGTTATTGTCCCTATTCGATTCTCTGCGCAAATTCCGCCGCCGCAAGAAAAACAAAGGAAATTTATTTACGCAGAGATGCTTTCCGGCCGCTTAATCACTCCCTTTATGTCCCGCGCCCTAAACACAAAATCCTGTCCCTCTTTAATCTCACCGTTGACTATTTTTTTAACTATAACATCTTCAATTTTGTCTTGAATAAATCGGTCAATGGCCCGCGCGCCGAACACGGGGTCAAAGCCCATTTGAGCCGCTGTCGGAGCCACATCGGAGTCAAATCGCACCACGATGTTCCTTTCTTCTTTTAGTTGACGGGAGTATTTTCCAAGCATCAGTTCCGTAACCCTAACAATGTCATCTTGGCTCAAGGGATGGAAAAATATTACGCCCTCAAATCGATTCAGTAATTCCGGCCTGAATATGCCTTGCTTGATGGCATAATCCGTTACTTTTTTCTGGATTTCCTGCGAATTCAAGCCAGTCTGGATTCCATCACGAATAATTTTAGAGCCGGCGTTGGAAGTGGCAATAATGATCAGGTTTCTAAAATTTATTTTTTTGCCGAAAGCGTCAGTCAGCCAGCCCTCGTCCAAGACTTGCAAGAAAAGGTTTAGTATATCCGGATGCGCCTTCTCAATTTCATCTAAAAGCAAAAGCGAGTATGGATTTTCCTTTACTTGACCTGTTAAGTAGCCTTCGCGATTAGCCTTGACAGATCCAATAAGACGATCAATTGATTCCTGTGTTTGAAATTCGCTCATATCCACTCTAATCATTCTTTCTTCGTTACCAAAATAAGCTTCGGCTAGAGCTTTGGCTGATTCTGTCTTTCCAACGCCGGTGGGACCTATGAAAAGAAAAGCGCCTAAAGGCTTGTCCTTGTCGGCCATCCCGATGCGGGCTCGCCTCATAGCTTCAGCTAGCTGTTTAATGGCAAAGTCTTGTCCGATTACTCGCTGATGTAAAACTTTCTCAAGATTGATTAGTTTTCGGCTTTCGTCCTCGCCGATATCGCCTACCGGAACATTAAACTTTCGGGAAACAACTTTATTCACCGCCTCCGGAGTTACCAATTCCGACAGGCCGTGCTCCGACCAGTAAAGCAATACCTCTTCCAGCAAATCGAGGGCTTTTTCGGGAAATGGCGTATCGCTCACATATCTGTCTGAAAGTCTAATAATCTCTCGCAGAGCTTGGTAAGTTACTATGACTTTTTCTTTTTCAATTCCCTTTAGCTTATTAAACAGCACCTTAAGAGTATTTTCAGGATTCATTTCTTCCAGCTGAATCTTCTCAAAGAATTTCATCACATTTGTCATTTTCTCGATGTCGCGGTGAAATCCCTCTGGAGTAGTAACGCCTATCACTTGAAAAGTTGGATGAGGCAGATAGTCAACTAACACAGTTGATATATTTTCCCCCGGATTTTTGGGGTTGGCTTTAAGATACGCGTCCAGATTATCAACCACCAAAATCACATTCCCAGCGTAAGCGGCTTCGTAAAACATTGAGTTTAGCATTTCTTTTATCTCGCCTTTTGCGGTAAGGCCTGAAATAACTTGGCCAATATCCAATTTCAGAACTCTTTTCATAAGAAGAGCCGGACCAGCCTCGCCGTTCCTTATTTTACGAGCCAAGTAATGAATAAGCGAACTTCTTCCCACTCCCGCTTCTCCAATCAAGAGCGCGTTGTTTTGGTTTGGGCGGGATAAAATAAGCTCCAGCATAGCCAATTCCTTTTCTCTCCCAAAGACCCGCGCATCTTTATATTCAGTTGGATCGTCTTCGGAAAGATCAACGGCGTATTTATCCAAGTGGGCCGTATAAGCGTAGGACCAGGTTCTCCCCAGAGGAGTTACGGACGCGAGGTTTCTCCTCGACCAAAATTTTTTCTGCCTTTCTCTTTCTATCCGGCTCTTAAGCTCCCAGTCAACTATTTGTTTAAATTCTTCGGGAGTTATATCGCAGCTTCTCAAAAATTCACCAAAGAGCTTTGGGTTGTTTACGGAATTAACCCCGGGATCGTTCACATCTTTGCCTATACGGTTCCATACTCGTTTAAACCATGGAAACCGGGAAAGCTCGACCAAACTCAAAGATTCATAGGAAACTCCGGAGTTCAGACAGGCTTTTAAAGAGATAAGAATAATTACCAAGCCCAGGGCAAACAATACGAACTCAATGACAGTCGCGATCGTAAGCCCGCTTTTTACGGAAAAGATGATCCCGCCAAGAGCGGCGATAAAGACTATAGGAAATAGCATCCATACCAAAAGCAAGGCTCCGCCTAGAATAAAAACAGCCAATTCCGCCAAGACAGCCGTAAGTATCACTCCGCTTCTCGCAACAGCCCCCAAAATTCTGGTGATTGCATTCTGCAAAACGCTTTGCAGCCAAAGCGCTGGATGAAAGCCGGATCTGGCCACGCGGAAAACATCTCTATGCCAAGGCGAAAGTAAAGTGCGCGCCAGCAACCCAACAGAAAAAAACCGCCAGAAAAACCAAATGTAGTTTTTCCAAATCTTAATAAAATTTTTTATGCCTTCTGTGTAGTGCCAGACTAAAAACTTCATCGAACTATTCCTTAGGAAAATATCAAGGGGTAGCGTTCCTACGGCAGCCTAAAAACAGCTTCGCCGCAATTTAAAGCGCTATTAACAACGTTAAAGCCAATAGATAAAATAAAGTCATTACAATAATCCCTCCGCGCGCGTTTGGGTCGTTTACTGAAAACCATGTCATAAAGCCGGGAAGCAAACCAAAAAAATAAAGGAGAGTCAAAATTACAATAAAAAGAATTTTCATGCCGCCTTTTAAGTTCTATCCTTAATTTTATTATACAGTTTTTCCAAATAAAAACCAGTCTCTTAGAGCATTCTCATAGATTGCTGAAAGACTGAAAAAAACATAAAAAACTAAAACAAAGGGCAACCAATCGCCTATTCGTTTAAAAAATTATCGGCAATTCTCCGCCAAAACCAGCAAAGCAGCTCCTAGGGACAGAGAGACAGACGGTCTCACGCAAGGGCTTGTCTAATCTTTTTTATTATTTCTTTAAATATCTCTCTGTAGTCAGGATTTATTTCAGCTACCGGCTTCATTTTTATTGTTGAGTCAACAAAATCCTTTCTATAGGGAATCTTTCCAATAACCGGGATTTTATTCTTACTCGCGAATTTTTCTATTTTTAAATAAAATTCTCTTTCCAAATCACATTTATTAATTACAATTCCGTGTTTAATTCTAAAGTGATTTGCCAGATACAGCACTCTTTTTAGGTCATGCAGCGCGGACGGCGTTGGTTCGGTAACAGCAACGACATAATCGACGCCAATCAAGGAAGCTATAACGGGACATCCAACTCCGGCGGCGGAGTCTATTAGTATAATTTCGTCTTTTAGTTCTCTTTTGATTTTTTCAGATTTTTTTCTGACTTCATTCACGATTTCGCCTGAAGCCAACTCGCCTAATTTAAGCTCTCCCGTGATTAAATCAACGCCATAATTCCTGCCAATATAAACTGTTCCAATTTGTTTCTTAGTTTCAGAGATTGCGCCAGTGGGACAAGCCGCAATACAGGCCTTGCATCCAATGCAGACATCTTTTACAAAGGCGGGATATTTTCCTTCAACAAAAACTATTGCGTTTTGCTTGCAAACTTGCGCGCATTTGCCGCATTTTGCGCACTTGCTGAAATTCCATTTGGGAATCGGCAGATAAACGCCGCAACATTTTTTTCTTTTTACAGAAAGCAGTAAGTGATCGTTGGGACATTCCACATCTGCGTCAACCAACATCGTTTTTTTATTTTTCGCGAACTCTGCGGCAAGAGCTGTAGCCACGGTGGATTTGCCCGTCCCTCCCTTCCCGCCTGTAATCGCTATTTTCATATTCATATTAAATTAAACAAACTGCTTGAGAATGTCCAAAATTTCATTTTTGATTATTTTTTAAACGCTCTCTTTAAAACCCGCGCGCATCGGTCCTGTTGAATTTATCATCTCTATTAATTTTCCTTCAATAAATTCCCGGATAACATCCTTTATCTTCCCTCGACCTTGATAAACTTTAATTCCAAACTGCCCAAACACTGAAAAAGCTCTTGGACCCAAATTCGCGGTAATAACCGCGTTTACCTTTTCATTTGCAACAATTTCAGCCGCTGTTATTCCCGCTCCGCCCATTTGCCCCGCTGCCGTGTTCTCGATTGCCTTCGCATTTTTTATTTCTTTATTATCAACATCCACAATTAAAAAATAAGGGCATCTGCCAAATCTCGCGTCAATTTCACTTTCCAAACTTTTTCCCGTCGAGCTTATTGCTATTTTCATTTTATACACCTCCTTTCATCGGTTGGACTATTAGCGCAAAACATCCAACTTTATAAATTGGTGGATAGAGACAAATTTTCACGCTGCGCTAAAAACATTATTTTCTTTGTTCGTGGAGTAGAGAGAAACTCGTCTGCTATCCCAACGAGCCTCCGCTGCCGGCGTAACGCCGTTGTATTTGTTGTTTCCGTGCGGTTTATCACCATAATTTTGTCTCGGAAAATCATTTGCTTGATTCTGGTTGCATTTGATTTTCTATTTCTTCAAGCTCTTTTGGAATGATGTAAACATACTGTAAAAATTTTTCTGTAAAATCAATTGCTAATTTTGCGTCTTGTTCATTTATGGATTCATCAAGTAAAATATCTGGATGCGCTCCGTTGTTGCCCCAAAATCTTAGTTTATGTGCAAGTTGTTTCAAATTGTTATCAATGTCCAGTTCTTCAATTTGCTCATATAAATTTTTCTTTTTAACACCCTTGTCTAAACAGCTTTGCTGAATAGCGCGACGACACATAATCACGCAAGAAATATAAGCACCATTACTGTAATCCTCTAAACTTTCTACATAATCATTCTTAATATTGTCAGGTAACTTGTCGATATTTATCTTTGGATTTATTTTGATTAACGGGTAAACCTTAGATTGATTGATATTTTGTGGCGGAACAAATCTTGCAACAATAACTCCATTACAATTTGAACAAACCCATGCTTGCTGCACGGAATTGTCAATTTTACAAGTATATTGATTGCCTTGTGTATTAAATTGACATTTTGCTTTGCAATGTGGACAGTCAAATAACATATTATTGTGTATATAAATTATTTTTGCTCCGCAGTAAAATATTTAAGGTTATCAGTTAACCATTGATAAAAATCTCTTTCGCAACATTCAAGGAATTTTTTAAACTCTTTTTCTGTAAATTCTTTATTTTCTTTCTTGCAATTTTCTTTAAAAACATCGCGAATTTCGTCAATAGTTATAATTGTAGATTTAGTTGTCATAGGTTTATTATCTTTTCCAAATAATGTGTCCATTGATGTTGTATTTTTCGTAAATTTCTAAAACATCGGCACAGAACTTTTTTAAATCTTCATTCTTTTCTTTTTTGGCTAATTCATATAAGCGAATAAACATCTTTTTGCCTGTTTCTGTTTGCTTTAATGATTTTTTAATAAAATTATGCTGGGCGCAAAGAGTTTGTCCGTTTTCAATCGTCGCTTTGCCACCAAGATATTTTGGTTTGATGTGGTCAACATGTAATTCCACTCCTTCTTTTTTACCTCTACCGCAAATAACACATTTATATCCGTCTCTTTTTAGAATCTTTTCTTTTTGTTCTGGAGTAAATTCATCTAATTCTCTTTCTTGAACAGCATCTGGGTCATAGCGATAAATTCCTTTTTTGACTTTTATTAAGAAACCAATTTCATGTAAATTTCTAATTGATCGCCAAGTATCTCTTGGCTTCTTTTTGTAAAGACGCTTATATCTTGTTTCTACCCAATCAACAACTGGGCCATGAGGCATATCTTCTTTTGGGTGCGCCTTGAAATATTCAATTAGCAGATCTTTAATTGATTTTTTCTTTCTCATAAAATTATTTTATCAAATTTGGTTGATTAATTTTTGCTTCTTGTTGTAATCTTTTTATTGCTATATCACAATAATCTTTATCTATATCAATCCCTATTCCCTTTCTTTTATTTAAATATGCGGAGATAAGAGTAGAGCCGCTTCCCATAAATGGATCTAAAACTATATCATCAATAAAACTAAATAACTTTATGCAACGTTTTGGCAGTTCAACTGGAAATGGCGCTGGATGTCCGCCCGCTCCTTTTTTACTTTGACCAGGAAAAGTCCACACGCCGTTTGTCCAATCCATAAATTCCTGTTTTGTAATGTCATTTTTTCTACTACCACTAGTTTTTTTCCAACTATCTTTATATAAAACTAAAATTAATTCTACTGGAGCAATGACATAGGGAGCAGACGCTGACATAAAAGAACCCCATGCGGTTCGGCGAGAGATATTACCCTCGTTCCAGATAATCGTTGAGTGATATTTCCAGCCAATATCTTTAACTATTTTTGTAATATCCGCCCCAACAGATTTTTGACCACCTTTATTTTTATCAAGCGGAATATTTAATAAAAAACGCCCTTCGCTTTTTGCTAAGTCAAAACACTTTTTAATCCATTTTTTAGTAAATTCCAAATAATCC